>NZ_QETJ01000058.1:0-29356 GCF_003105095.1 Pseudomonas sp. NDM
ATTGGAATGCATACCCCTGTAGGAGCTGCCGAAGGCTGCGATCTCTTCATCTTGTCTCTTTTGGTAAAAAATTCAACCAAGCACTTGCTTGGTTGACTACGCTTGCTCCAGACCCAAAAAAACAGGAGCGAGTCGCATGTCTGCCGCCTTCCGTTTGCCGCTGGACGTGTTCTACGAACGGGAAGCCCGGCACCCGCGCCAGCGCTTTCTGGTGCAGCCCATCGGTGGCGGCCAGGTCGAGACGCTGAGCTGGGCGGACGTCGGCCATCAGGCACGCTGCGCTGCCCACTGGCTACGGGCGCGGGAACTGCCGCCCGGCAGCCACATCGCCCTGATCTCGAAAAACTGCGCGCACTGGATCATCGCCGACCTGGCGATCTGGATGGCCGGGCATGTCTCGGTGCCGCTGTATCCCAACCTCACCGCGGAATCCGTGACGCAGGTGCTGACCCACTCGGAAAGTGCGCTGGCGTTCATCGGCAAGCTCGATGACTGGGCAGGCATGTCCCAAGGTGTGCCGGCGGGTTTGCCGACCATCAGCCTGCCGCTGCATCCGCCGGGCGAATTCGATTTCAGTTGGGCGGATCTGCAAAGCTGTTCGCCGATCCAGGACGATCCGCGTCCGGCCGCCGAGCAACTGGCGACGATCATCTACACCTCCGGCACCACCGGCCTGCCCAAAGGCGTGATGCACAGTTTCGCCAATCTCGGTTTCGCCACCAGTCGGGGCACGCAGCTGTTCGGACTCAACGAGAACGATCGGCTGCTGTCGTACTTGCCGCTGTGTCACGTCGCCGAGCGCATGTTTGTCGAACTGGCGTCGATCTACACCGGACAGACGGTTTTTTTCGCCGAAAGCCTCGACACCTTCATTACCGATCTGCAGCGCGCGCGGCCGACGGCCATGTTTGGCGTGCCGCGTATCTGGACCAAATTCCAGATGGGGGTGTACAGCAAGATCCCGGCGCAGCGTCTGGACTTTCTCCTCGGGCTGCCCTTTATCGGCAAGCGGGTCGGGCATAAAGTGCTGGCCGGGCTTGGCCTGGATGCCTTGCGCGTGGCGTTGTCCGGTGCCGCGCCAGTGCCGCAGACCTTGCTTGCCTGGTATCAGAAACTCGGCCTCGATGTGCTGGAGGTCTACGGCATGACCGAGGGCTGCGGTTATTCGCATATCTGCCTCCCCGGGCAATACAAGCAGGGCTGGATTGGTCAGCCGTGCCCGGAAGTGGAAGTGCGCATCGATGAATCGGGCGAAGTGCAGGTGCGCAGCCAGGCCAACATGCTCGGCTATTTCAAGGAGCCGCAGAAGACCGCCGAGACGCTGACCGCCGACGGTTTTCTGCGCACCGGCGACAAGGGCGAGCAGGACAGTGAAGGGCGCCTGCGCCTGACCGGGCGTCTCAAGGAAATCTTCAAGACCAGCAAAGGCAAATACGTCGCGCCGGCGCCGATCGAAAACCGTCTGGCCGTGCATTCGCGCATTGAGCAAGTGTGCGTGGTCGGCGATGGCCTGAGTGCGCCCCTGGGGTTGTGCGTGCTGTCGACGGTCAATCAGCAAGAGCCCCGAGCGAACCTGCACGCGAGCCTGGAAAAGCTTCTGGAAGAGGTCAACGCCGCCCTCGACAAACACGAACGCCTGCGCCGGCTGGTGGTGGTCAAGGACAACTGGGCGGTGGACAACGGCTTCCTCACGCCGACCCTGAAAATCAAACGCAATGTCATTGAAGACCGCTACGGCGCGCGCTTCGAAGAATGGAGCGCGCGCAGTGAGGCGGTGCTGTGGCAGGATTGAGCGTCGACTACAACAACAAAGGAAGTCTGCGATGAGCTTGTGGCGTACTGCACCCGACATCGAACAGTTGAACGCAATCCAGAAGAACACCATTGGCGAAGTGCTGGACATTCGCTTCGAAGCCTTCGACGAACAATCGCTGACCGCGAGCATGGTCATCGACCATCGCACCCATCAGCCCTACGGTCTGCTGCATGGCGGCGCATCGGTGGTGCTGGCGGAAACCGTCGGCTCGATGGCCAGTTATCTGTGCATCGATGCCAGCAAGTTCTATTGCGTCGGCCTGGAGATCAACGCCAACCACTTGCGTGGCTTGCGGAGCGGGCGAGTGACCGCGGTGGCCACGCCGATCCACATTGGCCGCACCACACACGTCTGGGACATCCGCCTGACCAGCGATGAAGGCAAGGCCAGTTGCGTGTCGCGCCTGACCATGGCGGTGGTGCCGCTGGGGGAACAGCCACCATTGCGCTGACAATTATCGAGTTCCGTCAGGGCCAGCCCTCTTCCAGGGGGAGAGGGGGCCGACCGTGTGGTTTCGGCGATCGTCGTAGACCTGAGAGACCTGCGTGTTCCAGGTGAGTTCTGATCGGCGGTTTCGCGCCGACCTTCAGAATTTAATTATCCCCGATCGCTCCCTTTCCCCCCTCGCCCCCTTTGGGGGAGAGGGGGAAGCAGTCTCGCTCACACACATCACCCTGACCAGACTGTCATCATTCCTGGCACTTACAGTCATTGCTGCGGCGCCGGGTCTTGCGGACAATCAACGCCACGTTTCTCGCCCAGTGGATTTGCCCGCATGTCGCAACCGATCTTTTTCGCCCACGCCAACGGTTTCCCTTCGGGGACCTATGGCAAGTTGTTCGCGGCGCTGGCGCCGGAGTACCGGGTCGCGCATCTGGAGCAGCATGCCCATGACCCGCGTTTTCCGGCGGACGACAATTGGTACAACCTCGTCGATGAGCTGATCCATCACCTGGAGCAGCAGGAGCAGCCGGTGTGGGGCGTCGGGCATTCCTTTGGCGGTCTGCTGCACCTGCACGCAGCGTTGCGCTGTCCCGAGCTGTACCGGGGCGTGGTGATGCTCGATTCGCCGGTGCTGACGCGCACCGATCAGTGGGTGATTCGCGCGGCCAAGCGTTTTGGTTTCATCGATAAGCTGACCCCGGCCGGGCGCACGCTCGGGCGCCGTGAAGAATTCGCCGATCTGGACAGCGCGCGCAGTTACTTTGCCGGCAAAACCCTGTTTCGTGGCTTCGACCCGGAATGCTTCGACGCCTACCTGCAACACGGTTTGCATCAGGTCGACGATAAACTGCGCCTGCGTTTTGATCCCGCCACGGAGATCAGCATTTATCGCGGCGTGCCGCACACCAGCCCCGGGCGTACCCGGCAATTGCAGGTGCCACTGGCCATGGTGCGCGGGCACAAGAGCCGCGTGGTCATGCGTCATCACACACGCTTCGTTTCGCGTCTGCCGCAAGGCGAGGCGCTGAGCATGCCCGGGGGGCACATGTTTCCGCTGGAGCGCCCGCAGGACACGGCACGGTTGCTCAAGAGCCTGTTCATGCGCTGGGAACACCGACAGAACAAGGATTGCGCATGAGCCCGACCTGCGAAGAAGTACGCCTGAACCTGCCGCACATCGAGCTGGCCGCGCACCTGTTCGGCCCTGACGACGGCTTGCCGGTGATCGCGCTGCACGGCTGGCTCGACAACGCCAACAGCTTTGCCCGGCTGGCGCCGATGCTCAAAGGCCTGCGCATCGTCGCGCTGGACATGGCCGGGCATGGCCATTCCGGGCATCGGCCGAACGGCGCCGGTTATGCCCTGTGGGACTACGCCCACGATGTGCTGCAAGTCGCCGAACAACTGGGCTGGAAGCGTTTCGGCCTGCTCGGGCATTCGATGGGCGCGATCGTCTCGATGGTCCTCGCCGGTTCGCTGCCGGAGCGCATCAGTCATCTGGCGCTCATCGATGGGGTGATTCCTCCTACAGACAAAGGAGAAAACGCCGCCGAGCGCATGGGCATGGCCCTGCAGGCGCAACTCGATCTGCGGGAAAAGCGCAAACCGGTCTACACCACCCTCGAGCGTGCCATCGAGGCGCGGATGAAAGGCCTGGTGGCGGTCAGTCGCGAAGCCGCTGAACTGTTGGCCCAACGCGGCTTGATGCCGGTGCCCGGCGGTTACACCTGGCGCACCGACAATCGCCTGACGCTGCCATCGCCGCTGCGCCTGACCGAGGAACAGGCGATGGCGTTCGCTCTGCGCGTCCGCTGTCCGGCCCATCTGGTGGTCGCGGCGGATGGCATGCTGGCCAGGCATCCCGAGCTGCTGCAGCGTCTACCGTTCAGTCACGAACAGTTGCCGGGCGGGCATCATCTGCACCTGAATGACCAGGCTGGCGCAGGTCTTGTAGCAGACTGTTTCAATCGCTTCTTCGCCATGCCTTGACTTGCTGCGGGCAACTGCCGAGGCTGGGCGGGTTGAAATGGGAGACAAACTCGATGGATTTCTATACCGCTGCGACCCCGACCCGCCCAGCCTTGACCGTCCGGTGAGCCTGACTATGCGGTCACTCAGTCTTTTCGCGCTGGGCTGCTTCAGCTCCTTATCGTTCGCCGCCGATGTGCCGGGCAGCCATGATCTGCAAATCGTGCCGCGTCTGGCCGACGCGCAGATCGTCGACTATCGCCCGGCCGCCGAGCTGGAGCGCATCTATCCGCTGGGCTCGATCCGCAAGATCAGCGGCCAGTTGCGTTTCGACGGGCAGATCACCGCCCGCGGCCAGACCACCTCGGTGACCTACGAATTGCCGCCGGAACATTCCGCTACCGAAGCCTTCACCGCCGCCCGCGAAGCCCTGCAAAAGCAGGACGCCGAGCTGCTGTTCTGGTGTCAGGCCCGTGATTGCGGCGAAAGCAGCCTGTGGGCCAACGAGGTGTTCGGCAACGCCAAGTTGTACGGTTCCGATGAGCAGCAGGCCTATCTGTTGCTCAGGCTGGCGGCGCCAAAGGACAACACGTTGGTGGCGCTCTACAGCATCACGCGGGGCAATCGCAAAGCCTATCTGCATGTCGAGCAGTTCGAGGCGACTGCGCCGTTGGGCGAGTTGCTGCCAACCTCAGCGACCCTGTTGCGCCAGTTGAAAAGCACTGGCGAACTGGATTTTCCGAAACTTGCCGATGAGCCGGATGCCACCTGGCTGCGCCTGATTTCCCGGGGGCTGAATCTCGATACGACCTTGCGGGTCACGGTTTCCGGGCCCAGGGCCGAAGCCTGGCGCCAGGCGTTGATCACTCAGGGCGTGCGGGCGGCGCGGTTGGAAACCGGCAATCTCGAAGGCTCTGGCCTGCGCATCGACCTGTTGCGATAAGCTGTGCCCGGCGAGCATGCGATGCATGTTCGCCTACTCTTTCGCTGACTGACTTTGCCGGGATTTTCCATGCTCAATAACGATCGCCTGCTGGTGCAGATTCTGCTGCTGGTGTTGTTTGGCGCCAGCCTGTGGGTGATGGCGCCGTTCTGGTCGGCTCTGTTCTGGGGCGCGGTGCTGGCGTTCGCCAGTTGGCCGCTGATGCGTTTGCTGACCCGGGCGCTCAATGGCCGCGAATCGCTGGCCGCGTTGATCCTGACATTGGGCTGGATGTTGCTGGTGGCCGCACCGTTGGTTTGGCTAGGGTTCAATCTCGCCGATCATGTGCGCGATGCCACAGCATTCATCAAGGATGTGCAGGTCGACGGTCTGCCCGAAGCACCGACCTGGCTGGGCAGCGTGCCTCTGGTCGGTGAGCGGCTGGTGGCGATGTGGGACAGCATCGACCAGCAGGGCGCGGCGTTGATGGTCTCGATCAAACCGTATCTGGGGCAGGTCGGCAACTGGCTGCTGGCACGCAGCGCGCAGATCGGCGGCGGGATTCTCGAGCTGACGCTGAGTCTGGTGTTCGTATTCTTTTTCTACCGTGACGGGCCGCGACTGGCGGCGTTCGTGCACAGTCTGCTGCAGCGCTTGATCGGCGATCGTGCCGGGTATTACATCGAGCTCGTGGCCGGAACTGTTCAGCGGGTGGTCAATGGCGTGATTGGTACGGCGGCTGCGCAGGCGGTACTGGCGTTGATCGGCTTTTTGATTGCTGGCGTTCCGGGGGCGCTGGTGCTGGGGATCGTCACGTTCCTGCTCAGCCTGATCCCGATGGGGCCGCCGCTGGTGTGGGTGCCGGCCACGGCGTGGCTGGCGTGGAAGGGCGATTACGGGATGGCGGTGTTTCTCGGGATCTGGGGGACGTTCATCATCAGTGGCGTGGACAATGTGCTCAAGCCGTATCTGATCAGCCGTGGCGGCAATCTGCCGTTGGTGATTGTGTTGCTCGGGGTGTTTGGCGGGTTGATTGCGTTTGGGTTTATCGGGTTGTTTATTGGGCCTACGTTGTTGGCGGTGGCTTATAGTCTGTTGACGGATTGGAGTAAGAGTCAGGCTCGGGTCTAGGGGGGCTTGGCGGCCTTTGGGCCGACCATGCTGCTTGGGGTTTTGGGTGAATATCCATTTCTGCGGTAACGGCGACTTAGGGTTCCGCCCTTACGGCGGGTCACCTTTTTCAAACGCCAAAAAGGTAACCGAAAAGGCTTGCTCCTGCGTTCGGCCCTCGCAGGCTCGGGTTCCTTCGCTGCGGGATCGATCCCGGCGCAGCGGCTCCGGTTTGCTTCGCTGCACCTACACTCGCTGTGTCCGACTGCGTCGTACGGTCGCTTCGCTCCCACGCCCGGATCAATCCCTCCGCTCAGCCTTCCGACGTCGCCAGTGGATCAAAAGCACTCGAGCTAACGCTCATTGTTGAGTGGGGCGGCTTCGCCGCGGGCAGCTGCGCTGCTTTGCTTTTCTGTGGGAGCGAGCCTGCTCGCGAAGGCGGCCTGACAGCCGACCTGCTTTTGAGGTTGTGCTCAATCCAACTGTAGGAGCTGCCGAAGGCTGCGATCTTTTGATCTTGATTTTGCTTTTGCTTTTCTGTGGGAGCGAGCCTGCTCGCGATGACGGAGGCACATTCACATTCAATCTGGAAGATCTACCGCTGTCGCGAGCAGGCTCATTCCGACAAGGTTTTGTACATTAACTTCCATCCGTCGTCTGCCCTGAACCTCCTTCTCGCTGTTTTTTCTACCGGGTAAGTCCCTCAGGAGATACCCGTATGTTCGATCTGCAGAAAAAGGCATCACTGGCGGCCTGGCGCAAGATGGCGGAGCAGGCAGAAGCCGCTTTGGATCCGGAGCAGCAATATGACGAGTTGCTCAAGGCCGCCGACGAGATGGAGGAGCAAGGCCTGATTACCAGCGCCGAATGGCGCCAATTGGTGCGCGATGCCGGTAACGTGTTTACCCATAACCAGGAAGAAACGCACGGCTGAAAACTGCCATCGGAGGACTTCCCATGCTCAGTTATCTGTTTATCGGCGCCAACGATGTCGATCGTTCGGCGGCTTTTTACAAGGCGATCCTGACGCCGCTTGGCTACCGGCATGATCGCGAAGAGCATTACTGTTTCTACCTGCCTGATTGCGTCGACAAGTCCAACGGCCCCGGCAGCGTACACATTTCAAAACCTTTCAATGGCGAGCGAGCAACGCCGGGCAACGGCATGATGCCGGCGTTTCGTGCCGACTCCCGGCAAAAGGTCGATCAGGTGCACAGGGCGGGGCTGGACAGTGGCGGCACCGACGAAGGCCCACCGGGCACTCGCGAGGCCTACACGCCTGACTTTTATGTGGCCTATTTGCGCGACCCTGAAGGCAACAAGCTTGCTGTGTTCTACAGCGGCTGATGAATGGAGCCTGTCGATTCGGCCCTGATGGCGGCCCGCGCCCAGTTCGCGATCACGATCAGCTTCCATATCGTGCTGGCGGCGTTCAGCATTGGTCTGGCGAATTTCCTCATGGTGCTGGAAGCGTTGTGGTTAAGGACCGGGCGCCAAGTTTATCTGGATGTTTATCGCTATTGGCTCAAGGTGTTTGCGCTGAACGTTGCGGTGGGCACGGCGTCAGGATTGATTCTGGAATATCAGTTCGGCCTCAATTGGTCTCGGCTGTCAGTGCAGGCTGGCGATATCCTCGGCCCGCTGATGTTCTACGAGGTGATGGCGGCGTTTTTCATTGAAGCGGGATTTCTCGGCATCATGTTGTTCGGCCTGAAGAAGGTCGGTCCGCGTCTGCACTTTTTCGCCACCTGCGCGGTGGCGCTGGGCTCGCTGATCAGCGCGTTCTGGATCCTTTCTGCCAATTCCTGGATGCACACCCCCGCCGGCTATGCGATGGGCGCCGACGGGCGTTTCCTCGCCGAGGATTGGTGGGCGATCATTTTCAATCCGTCGTTTCCGTATCGTCTGGTGCACATGCTGCTCGCGGTGTTCATCGGCAGTGCGACGCTGATTGCCGGCATCAGCGCCTGGCAGTTGCGCAAAGCATCAGAGAATCCGCGCGCTCGGCTGCAATTCTCCATGGCGCTGTGGGTGATTGCCGTGCTGATGCCGGTGCAGCTTGTCGTCGGTGATCTGCACGGTCGGCACAGTCTCCACGCTCAGCCGCAGAAAGTGGCGGCCATCGAAGGCTCGTGGACGCGGCCGGCGCCGGGGGCAGGGGAGCCGCTGCGGCTGTTCGCCTGGCCGGATATGGACGAGCGGCGCAATCATTGGGAAGTCGCCATTCCACGCATCGGCTCCCTGTATTTGCATCACGATTTGACTGGCACCATCGCCGCGCTTGATGAATTCCCGGCTGAGGACATCCCGCCCGTCGCGCCAGTGTTTTTCGCGTTTCGGCTGATGGTCGGCCTGGGGCTGCTGATGCTCGGTCAGGGCGTGATCAGCCTGGTTCTGCGTCGGCGCAATCGCCTGTACACCGCGCGCGGATGGCGGGGTGCTTGCGTGCTATTGGCGCCAGCCGGGTTTCTGGCGATGCTCAGTGGCTGGGTGGTTACTGAAGTGGGGCGACAGCCGTTTACGGTCTATGGGCTGATGCGTACGGCTGACAGTCTGTCGTCAGTGTCCAGGGCGCAAGTCGTCGGCTCGACCTGGTTGATCCTGCTGTTTTATCTGTTGGTCTTCGGTATCGGCCTGTGGGTGTTGCTGCGCCTGTTGCGCGAGCCGCCGCAGCCCGATCAACCGGGGCCGCAGCCGACCCTTGCCGACGAAACCGGGCACTGAGGAGGCGCACACATGGACACGGACTGGCTGACACTGTTGTGCGCCGCCGCGCTGGCATTTTCGGTAATGAACTACGTATTGCTCGACGGCACCGATCTGGGCGTCGGCATGCTGATGGGCCTCACAAGTTGCAGCCAGCAGCGGCGGGCCATGGCGGTGACGATTCTGCCGGTATGGGACGCCAACGAGACCTGGCTGGTGCTCGGCGGCGGTGGGCTGCTGGCGTTGTTTCCGCTGGCGTACGCGATTTTGCTGCCGGCGCTGTATGTGCCTTTTATCGTGATGTTTCTCGCCTTGATTGCACGCGCCATGGCGTTGGAGTTCCGCGACTACGCAGCGAACGAACAGCGCAAAAGAATCGTCGACGGCGTACTGGCGCTGGCTTCGTTGCTGACCGGATTTGTCCAGGGCATGGTGCTTGGCACCCTCGTGCAGGGCGTTGCGCATCAGGGCGGTCAGTACATCGGCGATGGCCGCGACTGGCTGAACCCGTTCCCGGTGTTTTGCGGTCTGGTGCTGGTGCTGGGTTATCTCTGCCTGGGGACATGCTGGTTGTACTGGCGCACCGAGGACGAATTGCAACGACGCTCGGCGCGTCAGGCCCGCGTCCTGGGGCTGGTCGTCGTGGCGTTACTGATGGTGCTGATCGGTTGGACGGCAACGTTACAGCCGCAATACGCCCGGCGGCTTGCCAGTATCTGGCTGTGGCTGCCAGCGGGGATGGTCATCAGCGCTTTAGCGATGGTGTTCATCAATGGTTTGCGCAGCCGCTTCGATTGCGTGCCGCTGTTCGCCGCACTGGGCGTCTTCATCCTGGCCTTCGCAGTGATGCTGGTCGCTCTGTATCCCTTCATCGTTCCGCCGAATCTGACCTTGAGCGAAGCCGCTTCCAGCCCGACCAGCCAGATCTTCATGCTGGTCGGTTTCGCCGTGCTGATCCCGATCACTCTGGCCTACAACACCTTCGGCTTTCGCGTATTCAGCGGCAAGGTTCGAGTTGCCGAGCACAGTTGAGACTCAGGTCACCCGGCCTTTTTTGCTGACTGGCGACAATCTCGATGCGCGTAACAGATCAGCAAACGCCGCTTTGTCGATCGGCCGACTCATGAAATAACCCTGCACCTCGTTGCATTGATCCTTGCCGAGAATCGCCAGTTGCTCCTCGGTCTCGACGCCTTCGGCAGTCACCGTCAAACCCATGGCCTTGCCCAGGCCAATGATCGCCTGCACCACGGCGCGATCATTGGTGCCGCTGCTGATCGAGGCGATGAAACGTTTGTCGATCTTGATCCCGTCGAATGGATAGGCGCGCAGGTAACCGAGGGACGAATAGCCAGTGCCGAAGTCGTCCATGTTCAGGCGTACACCGAGTTCTTTGAGCTGGTTCATGGTGGTGAGCGCGCCATCGGTGTCGTTGAGCATAACGTTCTCGGTGATCTCCAGTTCCAGGCGACTGGCGGGGAAGCGCGTGTCGACCAACACTTCGCGAACGTCCTCGACCACATCGCTAAGGGCAAATTGCGCAGGCGAAAGGTTGACCGAAAGGAGAATGTCATGGGGCCAGTCCAGCGCGGTTTCGCAGGCTTCGCGCAGGACCCAGCGCCCCAGCGGCACGATCAGGTCGGTCTGCTCGGCCAGCGGAATGAACACGTCCGGCCCGAGCAAACCTTGGGTCGGGTGCTGCCAGCGCACCAGCGCTTCGACCGAAACAATCTGTTTGCCATCGACTTTGTAACGCGGCTGATAGTGCAGAACGAACTCGTTGTGCTTGAGCGCATGGCGCAGGTCATCTTCCATTTGCCGGCGCGTCTGGATCTGGTCGCTCATGTGCGCTTCGAAATAGCACCAGGTGTTCTTGCCGTCGGACTTGGCCTGATACAGCGCGATGTCGGCATAGCGAATCAGGTCGCTGGCGACGAAGCCGTGACGACGGCTCAGAGCGATGCCGATACTGGCGCCGATATGCAGCGGATGCTGCTCGTAATTGATCGGCTGATGCAGGCTGCCGATCAGCCGTGTGCAGAACTTGTCGATCTCGTGATGGCTGTCCATGCCGTTGAGCACCACGACAAACTCGTCGCCGCCGAGGCGCGCGACGATGTCGTTTTCACGGGTGCATTCGCGCAGACGCGTGGCGACTTCCTGCAATACCGCATCACCGGCCGGATGGCCGAGGGAATCGTTGATCGGCTTGAAGTTGTCCAGATCGATCATCAGCAGCGACAGCGCCGGCGCGTGTTCTTTCAATATCAGCACTTCATCCAGATACCGCGCCAGTTTGTTGCGGTTGGGCAGACCGGTCAGGGCGTCGTGCATCGACAGGTGCTGGATCTGCGCGTGGGCGGCGACCTCGTCGGTGATGTCGCTGGCGGTACCGCGATAGCCGACGACGCTGTCCTTGTCGAAAATCGGCCGAGCGGAGAGCCGGCAGTGACGCGGTTGCCCGGAGTGGTCGCGGTAGGTGCAGCGCAAATCCCCCGCGCTGTTTTCTTCGCTGAGTTTGCGCAGCCACAGTTCCAGCGGCGTGGTATCGCACGTCAGCAACTCACCAATGTCTTGCCCCAGCCAGAAGGCCTGTGGGTAGCCGGTCACCTCGCTGAACCGCGCCGACAGGTACGTCAGCGCCAGTTGACCATCGACTTCCCAGATCCAGTCCGAGGCCGCTTCGGCAACCGCACGAAAGCGTTCCTCACTGGCTTCGAGCGCATGATTGGCCGTCTCCAGTGCCTGATTCGACGCCTGCATGGCATGAATGCTGTTGTCGACGTATTGCGATGAGCGCAAGGCATGGCGGAAGAAATAGGCGGTGAGCAGCATCAACACCAGAAACGTCGCGCCGAGCGGTGGCACCAGCGACCACAACAATTGCTGGCCGGGTCGTTGCAGGTCGGCGACCAGGCTGTAGCCGGTGCTGTCGAGTGGCACACGCGGCTGACCGGATTCAATCGTTTCGTCCGGGGCAAGGGTCAGATTGGTCAGGCCATAACCGCTGCCGATCTTGCGCAGTTTGGTTGGGGTCAGCTTGTCGACGAACACCAGTACCGAGGTATTTCTCAGTTCATCCAGCGGGCGTTCATCGTTGGGGATGATTGCGGCAGCGGTGATCAGCGCCGGCCAGCCTTCGAACAGCGAATAGCTGCTGACCGGTTTGGTCAGGTCGGGCTGCCCCAGCACTTGCTCGACCAGCGCCGGGGCGGAGGCTTGCAGCACCGTGGACACGTCGGTCTCGACCATCTGCCCTCGAATCACTGCGTACTTGGTGCGCTTGCGATCAAGGACGAACACGCCGTCATAGCCATCGGTGGTGAACAGGGTCTTGCCCATGTTCTGTTCGGTGTACGCCCATTCGGTGTCGACCGGCCCGCTCAACGCCTCAAAGGCGCGGGTCCAGTAGGCGTAGCTGGTGATGTAGTTTTTCGACGCGGTGATGCGGTTTTCCACCGCGCGCACGGAATAGAACTGATTCTGTTCCAGGTCCTTGCCATCGAGGGTTTTGGCGATGCCCAGCAAGGTGCTGATGGCGGCTATGACACCGGCAACGAACAGCGCGCCGACGGCGATGGCCAGGCGTCGGGTCACGGCGCGTTGCGGGGTGGGGATTGGCTGCGCAGCGAGAGTTACGGCCATGTTCTCGTCCTTGATCCGGTGTCTTGTGAATCTAGAACAATGGCGCGGGCACAATGTTCAGATTGTTGTTCTATGACATCGCCTGATTTGTTCAAAGTGTAGCGAATCCCACGGGATTTCCAGCATCGCCGGCCAGCGGCGAATCCCGAAAGGGCGAGACTTCCCGCACAAAAACCGGATAATGGCCGCCATTCGTTTAGCCGTATTCTGGTAATCCCGCATGGAAATCAAGGTCAACTTTCTCGACAACCTTCGACTTGAAGCCAAGTTCGACGACTTCACGGTGATCGCCGATCAGCCCATCCGCTACAAGGGCGATGGCTCGGCACCGGGGCCGTTCGACTACTTCCTGGCGTCGTCGGCCTTGTGCGCGGCTTACTTCGTCAAGCTGTACTGCGACACGCGCAACATCCCGACAGAGAACATTCGCCTGTCGCAGAACAACATCGTCGACCCGGAAAACCGCTACAACCAGATCTTCAAGATTCAGGTGGAATTGCCCGCAGACATCTCCGACAAGGATCGCCAGGGCATCCTTCGTTCCATCGACCGCTGCACCGTAAAGAAAGTGGTGCAGACCGGCCCCGAGTTCATCATCGAAGAAGTCGACAACCTCGACGCCGATGCCCAGGCCTTGTTGATGCCGCAGTCCGATTCCCAAGCGGGCACCTACATTGCCGGCAAGGACCTGCCGCTGGAACAGACCATCGCCAACATGTCGAAGATCCTTGCCGACCTCGGCATGAAGATCGAAATTGCCTCTTGGCGCAACATCGTGCCGAACGTCTGGTCGCTGCATATTCGCGACGCACATTCGCCGATGTGCTTCACCAACGGTAAAGGCGCGACCAAGGAAGGCGCACTGGCTTCGGCGCTGGGCGAGTTCATCGAGCGCCTGAACTGCAACTTCTTCTACAACGACCAGTTCTGGGGCGAAGACATCGCCAATGCCGAGTTTGTGCATTACCCGGACGAGAAATGGTTCAAGCCCGGCCCGAAAGACGAGCTGCCCAGCGAGATTCTCGACGACTACACCCTCGGCATTTACAACCGCGACGGTGAGTTGCGCGGGTCGCACCTGTACGACACCAACTCCGGCAACACCCAGCGTGGCATCTGCTCGCTGCCGTTCGTGCGCCAGTCGGACGGCGAAGTGGTGTACTTCCCGTCCAACCTGATTGAAAACCTCTACCTGAGCAACGGCATGAGCGCCGGCAACACCCTGGCCGAGGCGCAGGTGCAGTGCCTGTCGGAGATTTTCGAGCGTGCAGTCAAACGCGAAATCCTCGAAGGCGAAATGGCCCTGCCGGATGTGCCGCAGGAAGTGCTGGAGAAATACCCGAGCATCCTCGCCGGCATCAAAGGCCTGGAAGAGCAGGGCTTCCCGGTGCTGGTCAAGGACGCCTCGCTGGGCGGTGAATTCCCGGTGATGTGCGTGACCCTGATGAACCCGCGCACCGGCGGCGTTTTCGCCTCATTCGGCGCGCACCCGAGCCTGGAAGTCGCGCTGGAACGCAGCCTGACCGAACTGTTGCAGGGCCGCAGTTTCGAAGGCCTCAATGACTTGCCGCAGCCGACATTCTCCGGGCAGGCGGTCACTGAGCCGAACAACTTCGTCGAGCACTTCATCGACTCCAGCGGTGTGGTGTCGTGGCGCTTCTTCAGTGCCAAACCAGACTTCGAATTCGTCGAGTGGGACTTCTCCGGCCAGGGCGAAAACTCCAACGCCGAAGAAGCCGCGACCCTGTTCGGCATCCTCGAAGACATGGGCAAGGAAGTCTACATGGCGGTCTACGAGCACATCGGCGCCAAGGCCTGCCGCATCCTCGTGCCGGATTATTCGGAGATCTACCCGATCGAAGACCTGATCTGGGACAACACCAACAAAGCCCTGCAATTTCGCGCCGACATCCTCAATTTGCACAACCTCAGCAAGGTTGGCCTGCGCAATCTGGTCCAGGGCCTGGAACGCAGCGAGCAGGACGACTACACCGATATCACTACGCTGATCGGCATCGAGTTCGACGACAACACGCCGTGGGGCAAGCTGACGATCCTGGAACTGCGCTTGCTGATCTACCTCGCGTTGCAAAAGTTTGACGACGCCAAGGATCTGGTGGAGGCGTTCCTGCAATACAACGACAACACCGTTGAGCGCGGCTTGTTCTATCAGGCGGTCAACGTGGTGCTGGAGATGGAGCTGGATGAAGATCTGGCGCTGGAAGATTACGAGGCCAATTTCCGCCGGATGTTCGGTGACGAGCGTATGGATGCGGCGATCGGTTCGGTGAATGGCAGCGTGCGCTTTTACGGTTTGACGCCGACGAGCATGAAGCTGGAAGGGCTGGATCGGCATTTGCGCTTGATCGAGAGCTATAAAAAGCTCCATGCGGCGCGGGCGGGTGTGGCGGCTTTGTCGCGTTGAAGAGCTGGCTCAGAACGTTTCGCTTTCGGCTTGAGTATGGCTGCGTGGCTTGAACCGCAGCCCCTCACCCCAGCCCTCTCCCGAGGGAGAGGGAGCCGATTTTCAAGCTTTTCAGAATTTGAGTTCGACTCGGTTTCCCAGGTCGGCGTATTTCCACAAGACACCTCGGTCAGTTCCCTCTCCCTTTGGGAGAGGGCTAGGGTGAGGGGCTTTGGCTTTAGCGGCCATGCGCCGCATCCGCCAACTGCCCCGTATCCACCCGCACAAACACTGAATCGCCCACCGCCGTCAGTACTTCCCCTGCATACACCTCGCAAATCACCCGGGTCTTGCGCCCGACCTCACCTTCGACCCGCGCGCGCAAGAGCAGCGGTACGCCCATCGGTGTGGGCTTGATGAACTTGATCCCGAGGTTGCCCGTGACGCAGTCGATGCGCGGCAGGCTGCCGGCTTCGCGGTTTTCCGCGCGGTAGTGCCAGGCCATCGCGGTCCAGTTCGAGTGACAGTCGACCAGCATGGCGATCAGTCCGCCGTAAACCAGATCCGGCCAGCCGCAGTATTGGGCTTCAGGCAGGTGTTCGGCGATCACATGGCGGCCGTCGTCGTCCCAGCGGCTTTTGACGTGCAGGCCATGCGGGTTGCGGCCCCCGCAGCCGTAGCAAACGCCTTCGGGGGCGGCGAGGTCTTGCAGTGGGGTGTCGTGGCTGGACATGGCGGGGATCATCCTGGGGTGGCAAGGCCGGACAGGCGCAAGCGATTGCGGCCGCCGCGTTTGGACTCGTAGAGCGCGGCGTCGCCCAGTTCGATCAGCGCATCCAGACTGGCCGGTGGTCTGTCGAACAGGGTAGCGCCGATGCTCAGGGTCACCGCAGCAGACGTGGGATAGGTGTGCGACGCCAAGGCCAGAAACTGTTCGCGCAAGGCATTGCCCAGTTCAAGAATAGCTTCGGCTGAAGCGTTGTTGAGCAGCATCAGGAATTCATCGCCGCCCAGGCGCGCGGTCAGCGCATGGGCCGGCAGCCGGGCGCGGATCATTTCGCTCAAGGCGATCAGCAAGCGGTCGCCGGCGATGTGCCCGTACTGATCGTTGACCAGTTTGAAGTTGTCGATATCGATCAATAACAGCGCACCCGGGCGTTGCGCGCAAACTCCGGCCAGCAGGCGTGGCGTGCGTTTTTCCAGGGCGCGGCGGTTGTAGAGGGCGGTGAGCGGATCGCGCTCGGCGAGGCGGGCGATCTGCTTTTCCCGGCGATAACGTTCGGTGCCGGTCATCGACAGGGCGATCAGCATGATCGCCATGGCGCCTTCGACCAGCGAGATCTGAATGATCTCGCCGCGAAACGCCGCCAGATCGATCAGCGTGCCGGGGATCACTACGGTCAGGGCCTTGGCGACATAAAAGATGCCGTGGCCGAGCAGCACATAACGCAATTGCACCGCGCCGACGCTCAATGATTTGCCGTGCGGACGCAGCAGCGAACTGGCCTTGAGTGTGGGAATCGCCACCAGCAGCGAGTTGGCCACCAGCATGGCTTTGGACCACAGCGGCCCGTCCGGCAATAACAGCATGATCAGCCACGTCGCGAAAATCAGGTACCACGCCGGCGACAGTCGGGCCTGGGTGAAGCGTGCTACGCCGAGCAGGAAAAAGAAGTGTGCGGTCACCAGCAGGCCGTTGGCGAACCAGATGCCCAGCAGCAGAAAACCACTGCTGCGCAGCAGGGCGAGGGTTGAACCGATAGTGATGGTGGCGAAACCGGCGCTCCAGAACAGTAGCGAAGGCTCACGGATACTGCGCCACTCGACCGCCAGGTACAGCGCGGCAGCGGCTGCGAGGGCGATCGTGATGGTCAGCATCGTTGGCGGGTCGAGCGGCATTTCCGGGCAGGCCTGTCTGTATGGCAATAGGCCTGCGATTGTAAGCGTTTGGTCAGGTTTTTCGCAGGGGAAGCTTTGCCGGGCAGACCACTGGCGCTCCAGCATTCACTCTTGCGGGCGTAGCCAGGTGTCGACAACACGGCGATCGAGCTCTTCCCAGTAGGCCATGCCCAGCACCCGCGTGGTATTGAGCCCGCGCAGGTAACCGCGCAGTTGGTGTGCAGTGTCGCGAATCAATTGCGCATCGTCGGTGTTTTTGTCCAGCAGCACGGTTTCGTACTGGACCAGGTATTCCGCCACCCGCTCGCGATATTCGGGCAGCACGGCGTCACGGATCAGATCAAACGTTCTCAAGGCGAGACCCTCATCATTTTTTTTGGTAGGTCCAGTGTGCATCAGTCTGCGTGGCACGCAACTATTGCTGGAAGTAATAGTGACCATCAAGAAACGCAAGTTCTGCTTTGCCGGCGATCGGCGGAAAATCGCCTCCATCGAAGACGCAGCTCAAGGAAATTGCGCGATGAACATTCTGACTCGACTGGCAATGATCGCCCTGCTGATGGGCGGGTTGGTGACCGCACCGGCTTACGCAGACGACGCCCGGTCGTGTCACCTGCAACCCATCGCCGCCAGCACCTCGGCGTTGCAGCACACGCAGACCGTGGGTGTATTGCTCAGCGAAAACACGCTGCAGAACCTGCAATACCTGGAGCGCTACCACGACATGGCGCTGAACGGCGCGAAAGACGCGCTGGACTCGCGAATCCGCGACGCCTTTGTCGGCAGCTCCGATCCGGAACTGGCGCTCGACTGGCTGGTGAGTTCGCTGCAGCAGCAGTTCGTCTCGGTGACTGTTTACGACAATCTCGATGCGCTGGTGCAGGCCCATCCGGATGTGGTGGTCAAGCTCGACACCTTCAATCGCTTGCTGACCCAGCGCAACAGTCTGGTCGAGGCGCGCTTTTCCGCGCGGTTCTACGACGCCGATCTGCAATACATCGGCAAGGCCGAAGGAGCGATCGAGCGAGAGCTGCCTTCGGTCTGGGTGCACAACCAGGCGGCGCCGCAAGTCGCTGCACAGATCAATCAGCAGCGTGACCTGCAACTCGACGCGCTGAAGCAATTCGATGTATCGCTCAAGGCCTTGGTGGCCTCGAGCTGATTCTCAAAAAAAATTGAATGGCAGCGGCGATGCCGTGAAGTCGAACCGTTGCCGGTTGAACCGAACCTTTATTTTCAGGATTACCCCCGGATGCGTGCTTTATTCGTGCCTGCCATGGCTTTGGCTTCCCTGTTGCTCGCTGGTTGTGCTTCGGCGCCGAACGATCCGACCCTGACGTTGCAGACCAGCAAGACGCCTGCGCAATACGCTGAGTGTGTGGTGCCGAAGTTGCAGGGCAGTGCGTTGAATCCGACGGTTTCGCAGAGTCAGCGCAGTTATCGGATTGTGGTGCCGAGCAAGGTGTCGGCGGATAACGTGCTGGAGGCCTACAAGGCGGGCAAGGGTGGCAAGGTGTTCATTTATGAGCGGCGTTTGCTGGCGTCGAATTTGTTGCCGTCGAGTTTTGAGCGGGCGGCTCAGGATTGCATTTGATCTGAGCGCTTGGGTGGTTTTTTACAGAGCTCCTTTGGTTGGCCGCAACCAACCAATTTTTTGGCCCCACACTGGTTTTCCGGTTGTGGGGTTTTTTTTGGGGGCTTGGCGGCCTTTGGGCCGACCATGCTCCTTTTGGGTTTGGGTGTATATCCGTTTCTGCGGTAACGGCTTCTTATGGTTCCGCTCTTACAGCGGGTCACTTTGGCAGACGCCCCAAAGTAACCAAAGGTCTGTGCCCTGACGTTCGGCCCGCTCGCTTAGGCTCGGGGTTCCTTCGCTGCGGGATCGATCCTGGCGCAGCGGCTCCGGTTTGCTTCGCTGCACCTACACTCGCTGTGTCCGACTGCGTCGTACGGTCGCTACGCTCCCACGCCCGGATCAATCCCTCCGCTCAGCCTGCCGACGGGCTCCAGGATCAAAAGCGGGACTCGAGCTTGCGCTCATTGTTTGTAGGAGCTGCCGAAGGCTGCGATCTTTTGATCTGGCCTTTGCTTTTGCTTTTCTGTTGAGAGCAAGCCTGCATTGGACGTTGGGTGTTGGCCAATTCCTGTCCACGCCACAGAAACCTGTGGGAGCTGGCTTTCCAGCGAAGGCGGCCTGACAGACGCCCCATTTCTCACTGAATGTACGCAATCAAACCTGTGGGAGCGAGCCTGCTCGCGAAGGCGGTGTGTGCCGCGATCACGAACAGCGCTCCGGAACCCGTTCACCCAGTCACACACCCAGCCGGCACTTTTCCCGCAAACGTATCTACCAGACTCGCCACCACCATTTCCCCCATCCGCGTACGCGTCTGCAATGTTGCACTCGCCCGATGCGGTTGCAGCACCACCTGTTCGTTGCCAAACAAAACTTCTGGCACGTTCGGTTCGTCGACGAACACATCCAGCCCAGCCCCGGCAATCTCGCCAGCCGCAAGGGCGGCGACCAGATCCGTTTCGTTCACCAGTTTGCCCCGGGCGACGTTGACTAGGTAACCGTCCTTGCCCAGCGCCTGCAGCACTTGCGCGTCGATAATCGCTTCGCCCTTGTCCGCCGCAGCGGCGAGGATCAGGGCGTCGCTGTCGCGGGCCAGTTGTTTGAGGTCGGCGACGAAGGTGTGGGGGACGTCGCTCATGGGGTGCAGATCGGTGTAGCTGATCGGGCAGCTGAAGGCGGCGGCGCGGGTGGCGATGGCGCGGCCGACGCGGCCCATGCCGACGATGCCGATGCGCATGCCGGAGACTTGTCGGGCCAGGGGCAGGGGCGCGAGGGGGGTTGGGCTTTGCGGCCATTGGCCGGAGCGTACGTAGCGGTCGCTGGTGCACAGGCCGCGGCAGACCGAGATGAGCAGGCCGATGGCGAGGTCGGCGACGTCTTCGGTGAGGGCGCCGATGGTGGCGGTGACGCGGATGCCGCGGTCGCGGGCGTAGGCGAGGTCGACGGCGTCGGTGCCAACGCCGTTGACCGCGACCACTTCCAGGTTTGGCAGTTGCGCCATCAGCGCCTGGCTGATGCCGGTGTGGCCGCCGGTGATGACGCCGCGGATGTTGGCGCCGTGTTCCTCTATATAAGCGGGCTTGTCTGTCTGCTGGAAGTAGCGGCGTACGGTGAACAGTTCTTCCAGGCGCGCGTTGATTTGCGGGATCAGGATCGGGCTCAGTTGCAGGATTTCTGGCTTCATGGCTACCTCGTTACGCAATAAAAAGGCCGGCTCAACCGCGGCCGGCAAACGGCATGGCGCTGGCCATGACGGTCATGTTCAGGACGTTGGCCGACAGCGGCAGGCCGGCGATGTAGCGCACCGCATCGGCGACATGTTTGACGTCGACCATTGGCTCGACGGCGATGCTGCCGTTGGCCTGGCGCACGCCTTTAGTCATGCGCACCGACATTTCCGTCAGGGCATTGCCGATGTCGATCTGGCTGCAGGCGATGTTGAATTCGCGGCCGTCCAGTGCCAGGGATTTGGTCAGGCCGAGCACGGCGTGTTTGCTCGCGGTGTAGGCGCTGCTGAACGGGCGCGGTGTGTGTGCGGAAATCGAACCGTTGTTGATGATCCGACCGCCTTGAGGCTGCTGTTTGCGCATCAGTCCGAACGCGCCACGGGCGCAGAGGAAGACGCCGTTGAGGTTGGTGTCGATCACGTTGCGCCATTGCTCGAACGTCAGTTCATCTAGCGGCACGGCGGGGGCATTGACCCCGGCGTTGTTGAAGACCACATCGAGGCGGCCGTAGACCTCGGCAATCGTCGCAAACAGCACGTCGACACTGGCCGCATCACGCACGTCAGTGGGTACCGCGAGTGCTTGATGACCTTGGCTCTGCGCCAGTTCGACCAGTGCTTGCAACGGCTCGGGCCGGCGGCCGGCGAGCACGAGAGTGAATCCATCGGCCATCAGGCCCAGCGCCACGGCGCGGCCGATGCCACTGCCGGCGCCGGTGACCAGCGCGACTTTCAAAGGGGTGGTCATATTGTTGTTCTCCTTGTCTCAGAATTCGCCGGATCAGGGCCGTGGCCCGACGCGCATTTGCAATTGACCGATGCCGTCGATGCCAGCGCTGATCACGTCGCCCGGTTGCAGGCTGTCGACGCCGGCGGGGCTGCCGGTCATGATCAGGTCGCCGGCGCGCAGGGCCACGGATTGCGAGATGCGGCTGATCATTTCGCTGACCGACCAGATCTGGCTGTCGAGGTTGTCACGCTGGCGTTCTTCGCCGTTGACGTTCAGCCACAACTCGCCCTCGGGATGGCCGGAGCGGCTCACCGGGACGACGGCGGTCATCGGCGCGGCGCCGTCGAACACCTTGGCGCCTTCCCACGGCAAGCCGTTGCTCTTGGCCGCGCGTTGCACGTCGCGGCGAGTCAGGTCGAGACCGGCGGCGTAGCCCCAGACGTAGGCCAGAGCCTGATCTTCAGGAATGTTGGCACCCCCTTCACCGATAGCGACGACCAGTTCGATTTCGTGAACGAAGTCCTCGCACACCGAGGGGAAGGCCACGTCGCCGACGGCATCAACCACGCAACTGGCCGGTTTCATGAAGAACACCGGTGGCTGGCGCGAATGGCCTTGAGTGTCCGGCCACGGGTAGTTGCGCCCGACACAGAACACCCGGCCAACGGGGAAGCGTTGTTCGCTGCCGAGTACCGGCAGGGTTACGGGCAGATCCGGGGTAAAGACGTATTCGGTCATGTTCATCCTGCGGGTCATCCTGTTTGAAAGGGCAGCGTACGGCGGCTGGCGTCGGCGAAGTTGGACGAAAGCCGCCTGCGTTTGGACAAATCCGGGTTTTTCCGCTCAGCGCACCTTCAGTTCGATGCGATACAGGCGTCCGAGCAACAACGAGTAGGAGAGCGTGCCGATCAGCGCCACGCCGCCAATGAACCAGAAGGCATAGGCGAAGGTGCCGGTGGCGTGGACGATGGCGCCGATCACGATCGGCGTGACGATGCCACCGATGTTCGCCGCAAGGCTGGTGATGCCGCCGGTGAGGCCGATCAGCTCTTTCGGCGCTACTTCCGAGACCGCCGCCCAGGACGATGACGCGATACCTTGGGCGAAGAAGGCGATGGTCAGCACGGCGATGCAGATCAGGTTGGAGTCGGTGAAATTCACCAGCACGATCGACATGCCCAGCATCGAGCCGACCACCAGCGGCAGCTTGCGCGCAAACGACATCGAGTAGCCGCGACGGATCAACAGGTCGGAAACGATGCCAGCCAGCAGAATTCCCACCGTCGCACCGACGAAGGGCAGTACGGCGAAGATCCCGGCCTTGATCATGGTCAATTTGCGTTCTTCGATCAGGTAAGTCGGGAACCAGGTGAGGAAGAAATACAGCGCCGAGGTGCTGGCGAATTTGCCGATGCAGATCGCCCAGATCTGCCGATAACTGAACAGCTCGGCAATCTGCCGCCAGTTGAAACGGGTGCGTTCCTGACTGCTCTTGACCAGACCGCCGCCGGTTTCGATGTACTTCAACTCCTCCTGGCTGACTTTCTTGCAGTTCAGCGGATCGCGATACAGGTACAGCCACAGCACACCGAAGACAATGCCCAGTGCGCCGGTGCTGTAGAACACGTGGCGCCAGTCGAAGGTGGTCGCCAGCCACAGCAGCGCGCCGGTGAACAGCGCCGTGCCGAGGTACTGGCCGCACACGTAGATGCTGCTGGCCAGCCCGCGTTCCCGCGCCGGAAACCACACCGTTACGGCACGGCTGTTGGCCGGGAAGGCCGGGGCTTCCATGGCGCCGACCGCCAGACGCAGGCCGAACAGCGAAGCAAAACCGCTGGCGAATCCTTGGCAAACGGTAACGGTCGACCAACTGATCAGCGACACGCCGTAGGTGAAGCGCGAGCCAAACCGGTCGGCGATAAATCCCGCCGGCACCAGCGCCAAGGCATAGGTCCAGGCGAAGGCGGAAAAGATCAGGCCCATTTCGATCTTGTCCAGGCCCAGGTCCTTGGCCATGAACGGCGCGGCAATCGAGATGTTCACCCGGTCGATGTAATTGATGATCGTCGCAATCAGCAGCAGCGAAAGCATGAACCAGCGCCGCCGGGTGGGCAGGCGCTGCGACGAGACGGCATCGCGTGCGCCGGCAATCACCGGCGGCACCGTGGCACTGGAAGAATGGGAGTTGGACATGCGGAGACCTCGTTATTGTTAGAAGAGTCGAGATTTTTCGAGCAGCCGACGCCGTTGCCCGCAACGTGTGGGGCAAGGCGATCGAACGGCTTGCAGCGCGGGTTTCAGACGTTCAGGAACGTCTTTCTGCGATTGACTTGAAGGGACGGTCGGGCTGGGCGGCGAGGGGGAATAGCAGAATCATGACGTGCGCACCTTTGATTGTTTTTGAAAGAGGTTGGGCTGCGTTGTCATCACAGTGGTCGTACAACGGTTCTAAATCAACCGGCGGGTTAGAACGTTTTTTCTTCAAAAATGGGGATTGGGCGAACCTGTCCAAAAAAATAAATACGATTTTTCTTGATAAAAAGGATCACATAGTCATCTTAATCACTTGATCAATAACGGTTATCTGCATTTCGATAGCAATTCAGTTTTTGGACAGGCGCGTCGCGAGGCTTGTCTCATAAAACCCATTGTCATCGTATGACTCATTGCCGCATACCGCTCAACCCTGCAAGATGACAGGCGCCACCTCACTGCCCGGAGGACCTCACGCCCGTGTCTTCACCCAGCCGTATTCCGACCTACGTCATGCAGCAGCGCAGCGAATTGACCGATTTCTACATTCGCGACAAAAAGGGTCGGCGCGCTGAAACCGCGCCTCACCGGCACGAGTACTTCCAGATCCAGATCAACCTCGGTGGCGACACCGTGCAGCACATCGGCAGCGTGCAGCGGCCGTTCCCGCGCAACACCCTGGCGTTCATCCTGCCCCATCGCGTGCATGTAATTCCGCATCCCGAGGACAGCAATTTCATCGTCATCAACTTTTCCCAGACGTTCCTCTTGCCGCATTTGCAATGCGACCCGATGGATCTGGAAGAAGTGTCGATCCTGCTGGCGCCGGAGCTGTCGCCGTTCCGCTTTCAGGAGCATCTGGATTTCATTCTGGGCGATGAGGATTTCGCTCAGGTCTGCGGTTTGATCGAGCAGATGCGTGCACTCGATGAGAACCGACAGTTCGGCACGCGGGAAATGCTCAAGGGGCTGTTGCTGCAGATGATTGGCAGCGTGTGTTTTCTCTATGCCGAACCGCTCAAGCGTCTGGCGGAAGAGAATGCCGCCGAGAACAGCCGTCGCGACGCCCTGAGCCGGATGTTCGAATATTTGCGGAAGAACATCGCCGATCCTGATCTCAACCTGATCAAAGTCGCCGCTGCGACCTATCTGTCACCGACCTACCTGACGCACTGGCTGCGCAAGGAGATCGGCAAGACGTTCACCGAGCTGGTGCTGGAGCGGCGCATGCACGCAGCGCGCAATTTTTTGCTCAACAGCACGCGCTCGGTGGGCGAGGTGGCGCGCTTGTGCGGGTTCGCCGACGAGGCCTATTTCTCCCGACGCTTTCGCCAGATTCATGGCCAGCCGCCGGGGCAGTTCCGTCGGCGCCAGCTCAACCCGGACACGCCGCAGACGCCGTTGAACACCTGAGCGGCGCTCAGACCCACTTGAAGCGCGCAGGGAAGCGCGCGACGAAACAGGTGCCTGCTTTGCTGTCGGAGGTGACGCTCAAAGTGCCGTTGTGCGCATTGGCAATTTGCCCGGCAATGTACAAGCCCAGCCCCAGCCCTTCGTTGCGCTGACCCGCTTCGGAACGCGAGAACGGTTCGAACAGCAGCGGCATCAGCGCCGGCGGAATCGGCGCGCCCTGGTTGGTCAGGGAAATGACCATCTCGTCGCCCTCGGCATACGCCTTGAGCACGATCGGCTCGGCCGTCGAGCCATGGGTCACGGCGTTGCCCAGCAGGTTCGACAACAGCTGGCTGATGCGCAGCGGGTCGCAATAGACCCCGGTCGGCACTTCAAGCGAATCAATGAACTGCGCCTGCGGGTACGCCACCTGGATCTCGTCCAGGGTCTGGCGCAGCGTTTGCTGCAAGTCATCGACCAGTTTGCGCTGCACCGGAATTCCGCTGCCGAGCCGGCCTCGAGCGAAGTCGAGAATGTTTTCGATCAACACGCCCATGCGTACCGAGCTGGTGCGGATCGCCGACAGCAGCGTGCGCGAGCGCTTGTCCTCGGCCTTGCTTTCGAGCAGGTCGGCACTCATGCGAATGGCGCTCAGTGGCGTGCGCAAATCGTGGCCTAGCACCGCAATGAATTGCTCGCGCAGACGGCCCATCTCGTTGGCATCGGCCAGGGCGGTTCTGGTTGCGTGCAGATGACCTTGGGTATCCAGGCTCATGGCGATCAGTTGGGCGAAGAGGGTAAGGGTCTTTTCGATGGCCGGGTCGTCGAGGTTCGCCGGAACCGAATCAATGGCGCAGAGTGTGCCAAAAAACTCGCCATTGGCCTTGATGATCGGAATCGAAACGTAGCTTTCCAGACCATAGGTTTTCGGCGTGTGGTGCGTGGAGAAAACCGGGTGCTGGCTGGCATGGCCGAAGATCACCGGCTGATGGTGCTGACGGATCTCATGACAAATCGTCGATTCCAGTACCAGTTCGCCGCCGGGCAACAGGCCGAAGTCTATCGAGTCATCCACGGCGCAAGCGATCCACTTGCTCTCGGTGACCCGCGCTACAGCGGCGAATCGCATGCCGGTCGTATGCTTGACCATGCTCAGGATCACCGGCACCGCGTCAATGCTGCCGATGGCTTGGAGGTCGGAGGAGAAATCTGTCTGGGGCATGGCCGGCGCTTCGCGAAAGTGTCGCCAGAGACTATCGGTTATTGCCGGCCATGCCTAATGAACGTGCAAAAAAAGGGCGCCGGGAAAACTCCCGGCACCTGTCGTGCTGCGTGCTGAGCCTGTCGACTCAGAACTTGTACTTGGCCGTCATCATGTAGCTGCGCGGCGTGCCGTAGTTGTCGGTCGAGCCCCACGTCACGTCAGTACCGATGGACGAGTAGTACTTGCGATCGAAGATGTTGTTGGCGTTGACCTGCAGGTCGAGGTGTTTGTTGACCTCGTAGCCGGCCATCAGATCGGTGACCGCGTAGCCACCCTGTTCCAGGCGATAGCTGCTGCCGTTGGCCAGGGCGATGTCGTTGTACATGCGGCTCTGCCAGTAGACGTTGCCGCCCACCCGCAGTTTTTCCAGCGGGCCTTTGAAGCGGTACACGGTGGAGACCTTGAACAGGTGCTCGGGCATGTCGGTGTCGAACTTCTGGTTGTTGTTCGCCGGGTTTTCGTCCTTGATGTAGTGGGCGCGGGTATAGGTGTAGCCGGCGCCGACTTGCCATTGCTCGGTCAGCGCACCTTGCAGTTCCATGTCCACGCCCTGGGCGCGAACCTTGCCGGAGGTTTCGTAGCAGGTCAGTTCCGGGCAGCCGAGCTGGGTCGCCGCCTGGGTGGCGCGGTTGGTCTGGTCCATCTGGAACACCGCCACGCTGCCGTTCAGGGCACCGTCGAAATATTCGCCCTTGATGCCGACTTCGTAGTTTTCACCGACGATCGGCTCAAGCACTTTGCCGCCGAGGTCTTTCTGGGTTTGCGGGGTGAAGATGTCGGTGTAGCTGGCGTAGACCGAGTGATGGTCGTCGAGCTTGTAGATCAGGCCCGCATAACGGGTCAGGTTGCGGGTGACCTTGAAGTCGCCATCGGCAGTGCGATCGTCGTAGTCATACCAGTCCAGACGACTGCCGAGGATCAGTGTCAGCGGATCGGCCAGGCTCAAGCGTGTGGTCAGGTAAACCGCGTCCTGGGTGGTGACGTTGCGCGACTTGCCGCTGCGCACGAAGTCAGGCTTGGGCGCGCCGATCGGCAGGCCTGTGTCGTAGGGCGAGTATTCCTTGGTGGTCGCGTCGTAGACACGATTGCTCGCGCCGACCACTAACTCATGTGTACGGCCGAACGCTTCGAACGGGCCGCTGGCAAAACCGTCGAACGCGCGTTGCTTGTCGGTGTGGTGCGATTGGTAGGCGGTGGTTTCCAGCGGGCCGTCGTAGCGCGACAGGTATGTGCCGGAGAATTCGCCCTCGAGCGTTGAAGTCGAACCGCCGAGGTGCAGTTTCCAGTCGTTGTCGAACCGGTGTTCGACTTCACCGAACACGGTATCGACCTGCAGCTTGCGGTTTTCCCAATCGGTGCCCGGGTAAGTGGAGCGGGGCAAGTCGAGGTGATGACCGTTTTCACCGATCGGCAGGCCACCCCAGAAATAGTTGGTCTGGTCGTTCTGCCGCGAGAAGCCGAGGGTCGCGGTGGTGCTGTCGCTCAGGTCCGCTTCACCGATGGCATAGAACAGCCCGTGATCGTTTTCTTCCTTGTCGCGGAAACTGTCGGCGCCCTGATACGACGTCACCACACGGCCACGCAGCGTGCCGCTTTCGTTCAGCGGGCTGGAGGCATCGACTTCGCCACGGTAGTCATCCCAGCTGCCGGCGGCGCCGGTGAGCGTCACGCGCTGATCGGCGGTCGGACGCTTGCGCACCATGTTGATCGCTGCCGACGGGTTGCCGGCACCGGTGACCAGACCGGTTGCGCCACGGACGATTTCTACCCGGTCGAACATCGCCAGGTTCGGCTGCACCGCCAGTGTGAACGGCGAATACGAGCTGGGCAGGCCGTCGTACATGATGTTGTCGATGTCGAAACCGCGCGCCTTGTAAGTCTGCCGACCCGGGCCGCTGGCCTCGCTGAGGAACAGCCCCGGCGTGCCCCGCACCACGTCGTTGACGCTGGTCATGTTCTGGTCGTCCATGCGCTGCCGCGTGATCACCGTTACCGCCTGCGGCGTTTCGCGCATGGTCAGCGACAGCTTGGTCGCGGTCTGCATCGGGCCGGTGGTGTAGGACTGCGTGTCTTCGGTGGTGCTGCTCATCTGCGTAGCGCCGATTTCGGTCGCTTGCAGTTCCAGCGGGCCATTGGCTGGCGCGGTGGGGGCGGTTTCTTCGGCGAGGGCAGGTGCGATGCTGACCATGCCGATGGCGATTGCGAGGAGGTTAGGTGAAAGGTTCGAACGGCGGTGGATGGTGTGAAACGACATCTATCTGCTTCCCCAAGATGACCCAAACGAAACTGATGCGAGTGCATGTAAGAATTATTCGCATTAGTATGTAGGAAGTTTCCGGAGGAATAAACCCGTACGGTTCAGTTAGTTAATGATTTTTTCACAATTGGATCTGGTGGCTTTTCAAACAAAAGTGGGAGCGAGCCTGCTCGCGAGGGCGGTGTATCAATCAACAGATGCGTTGTCTGACACTCCGCTTTCGCGAGCAGGCTCGCTCCCACAGGGTTATGCGGTGTCTGGAATCAGTCCAGATCCTGCGCACCGTGCCGCTCCGGCACCTGACTGTCTTCATCACCCCAGGTGCGGTTCACCCGTTGTCCACGTACGACCGCCGGGCGCTTGGCGATGTCTTCCGCCCAGCGCTGTACATGGGTGTACTCATGGGCCGCGAGGAACTCCGCCGCCGAGTAGACGTTGTTGCGCACCAGTTGCCCGTACCAGGGCCATACGGCGATGTCGGCGATGGTGTAGTCGTCACCGGCCAGATAGGCGTTGTCGGCGAGACGGCGGTCGAGTACATCCAGTTGCCGTTTGGCTTCCATGGTGAAGCGATTGATCGGGTATTCGAGCTTCTCTGGCGCGTAAGCGTAGAAATGCCCAAAGCCACCGCCCAGATACGGCGCCGAGCCCATTTGCCAGAACAGCCAGTTGAGGGTTTCGGTACGACCGGCCGGATCCTTGGGCAGGAAGGCACCGAACTTTTCCGCGAGATACAGCAGGATCGAGCCGGACTCGAACACCCGGATCGGCGGCTCGACACTGCGATCCAGCAGCGCCGGAATCTTCGAGTTCGGGTTGATTTCGACAAAACCGCTGGAGAACTGATCGCCTTCGCCAATGCGGATCAGCCACGCGTCGTACTCGGCCTCGCTGTGCCCGAGCGCGAGCAACTCTTCGAGCAGGATGGTGACTTTGACGCCGTTGGGCGTGGCCAGCGAATACAGCTGCAAAGGATGCTTGCCGACCGGCAGCTCTTTGTCATGGGTCGGCCCGGCGATCGGGCGGTTGATGCTGGCGAAGTGGCCGCCGGAAGGCGCTTCTTGTTTCCAGACCTTGGGCGGAACGTAAGACGCATTGCTCATGAAACGGACCTCGTCGATGCTGGGAGAGAACAGGTAGACACCGTAGGGAAAAATTCCGGCGGGTGCCAGCCCCCACAGATTTATCTGCCAACCCAAATCCCCTGTAGGAGTGAGCCTGCTCGCGATAGCGGTGTATCAGGT
>NZ_QETJ01000059.1:0-28916 GCF_003105095.1 Pseudomonas sp. NDM
AGCCTTCGGCAGCTCCTCCAGGATGCTCGTCAATCCATGTAGGAGCTGCCGAAGGCTGCGATCTTTTGAGCCTCACCCGAATTATCGGATGACCACATCCTGCTCCAGCATCAACTCCTGCTTCCCCGCATCCAGCCGCACCAGCGCGCCCAACGGCAGCGTCAGGTTCGGATCACAATGGCCACTGCGCCAGCCCGACAACACTGGGATCCGCAACGGCTCAAACGTCTGCTTGAGCAAGCGATTCAGCGCCTCGACATCGACCCCGGCGATATCACCGACCAGCACACCGCGCAGCCTGGCCAACTTGCCAGCCAGACGCATCTGGGTCAGCAGCCGGTCGATACGATACAGCGGCTCGTTGATGTCTTCGATGAACAGGACTGCGCCGTCGACATCGATCTCGTAAGGCGTGCCGAGGGTCGCGGCGATCATCGCCAGATTGCCTCCCAGCAAACGCCCGTGGGCAACGCCCGGCTCGACGGTTGATAGCGGATAAGCCGCCGGATGGCTCAACACACTGCCCATCTTCATTTGCCCGCGGAGCATGGCGAAGAACGAGGTGACGGTCGGCGGCTCCTTGTCGCCCAGCAGGTCGGCATTGAGCAACGGCCCGTGAAAGGTCACGAATCCGGCGTAGCGACTGATGGCCAGATGCAGCGCGGTGATATCGCTGTAGCCGACAAAGGGTTTGGCGTGACGGCTCAGGAGGCCGTAATCGATTCGGTCGAGCAGACGCGGCGTGCCGTAGCCGCCGCGCAGGCAAATGATCGCGTCGACGTCGGGATCAGCGAACGCCGCGTGCAGATCGCGCAGACGCACGTCATCACTGCCGGCCAGATAGCCGTCCTTCTCGTAGACGCCGGGAAACACCTTCAGCCCATAGCCGCGTGCGCGCATCCATTGCAGCGCCTTATCGGTGTCCAGAGCACCCGGGCCGGCAGGCGCAATGACGCCGATCAGCCCTTCCGAGGGCAGTGCGGGCACGGCTTTGTGCGGGCAGAGTGTATGGGTCGGTCGAACGGTCATCCTTGGATCTCCCTGTGAATTGATGCTCACACATTAGTCAGGAACGTGAACAAACAGAAGAGGATCAGCCACGCCGTGCATTGAAGGAAAAATCAGCAGCGAATGTAAGTCGGGCAAAAAAATGCCCGCCGGGCTATCAGACCTCGGCGGGCATTTTTCCTCGGCGCTGAATCAGGAACCCAGCAGCTCGGCCTTGACCAGCTTCGCCTGCTCGTCGGCGTGGTACGAGGAACGTACCAGCGGGCCCGATGCAACGTTCTTGAAGCCCATCTTGTAACCTTCTTCGGCGAACCAGGCGAAGGTGTCCGGGTGCACGAAACGCTGCACCGGCAAGTGGCTGCGCGACGGTTGCAGGTACTGGCCGAGAGTCAGCATGTCGATGTCGTGTTCGCGCATGCGCTTCATGACTTCGATGACTTCCTCGTCGGTCTCGCCCAGGCCCAGCATCAGGCCGGACTTGGTCGGAATGTGCGGCATCATCTGCTTGAAGCGCTGCAGCAGCGTCAGCGACCACTGGTAATCCGAACCCGGGCGCGCAGCCTTGTACAGGCGCGGCACGGTTTCCAGGTTGTGGTTGAACACATCCGGCGGCTCGGCGGCGGTGATTTCCAGCGCGATGTCCATGCGGCCACGGTAGTCCGGGACCAGGGTCTCGAGCTGCACGTTCGGCGACAGTTTGCGGATTTCGCGAATGCAGTCGGCAAAGTGCTGGGCACCGCCGTCACGCAGGTCATCGCGGTCCACCGAAGTGATCACCACGTATTTGAGCTTGAGGTCGGCGATGGCGATGGCCAGGCTTTCCGGCTCGTTGACGTCCAGTGGCTTCGGACGGCCGTGGCCAACGTCGCAGAACGGGCAGCGACGGGTGCAGATGTCGCCCATGATCATGAAGGTCGCGGTGCCGCCGGAGAAGCATTCGCCGAGGTTCGGGCAGGAGGCTTCTTCGCAGACGCTGTGCAGCTTGTGCTTGCGCAGCAGGCTCTTGATGCGGTCGACTTCCGGCGAAACCGGGATGCGCACGCGAATCCAGTCGGGTTTCTTCGGCAGTTCGGTGGTCGGGATGATCTTGACCGGGATGCGTGCAACCTTCTCGGCGCCGCGCAGCTTGACGCCGGCTTCAACCTTGGGACGCGGGGCCGGGCGCTCGGTCACGTCGAGCGTCGGGATCATGGTTTGCACTGCATCAGTAGTCATATCAGTCGATTCCGCCCGTGAGGGTCGTCTGCTCAGCATAGTCGAGGTGTTTGACGAGCTGCGCGCGCAGCCGGGCACTTACCTCGGCAAATTCAATCGATCCTGCGTGATCGCTCAGCTGGGTCATGGCCAGCCCGGCGTAGCCGCAGGGATTAATCCGTCGAAACGGTTCCAGGTTCATATCCACGTTCAGGGCCAGGCCATGAAAGGAACAACCGTGGCGAATGCGCAAACCCAGAGAAGCGATTTTCGCTCCATCGACATACACGCCGGGAGCATCTGGCTTGGCCGCAGCGGTGACGCCGTAGCTGGCCAGCAGTTCGATCAGGCAGGCTTCCATGCGGCTGACCAGATCACGCACGCCGAAACCCAGCTTGCGCACATCCAGCAACAGATAAGCCACCAGTTGCCCGGGGCCATGATAAGTCACTTGGCCGCCACGATCGACCTGCACCACCGGAATATCTCCCGGCAGCAACAGGTGTTCAGCCTTGCCGGCCTGGCCCTGGGTGAACACCGGCGGGTGTTCGACGAGCCAGATTTCGTCGGCGGCAGCATGACCGCGTTCGTTGGTAAAGCGTTGCATGGCATGCCAGACCGGCTCGTAAGCCATCTGGCCCAGCTCGCGAAAGCCCAGCGTGCCGTGCATCACAGCACCATATGCACGAAGCCGGTCGCCCGCAGTTCGCTGTTGATGTTGTACAGCTGATCCTGATGGGTGGCGACGATGTGCAACTGGATCGTGGTGTATTTGCCGTTGCTGCTTTGACGCTCGTCGATGCGCTCATCATTGATGGTCGCGTGTTTCAGGACGATCGCGATGATCTTGTCCTTGTTGCCAACACCCGTGTCACTGATCACCTTGATCGGATAATCAGTCTGCGGAAATTCGATCTTTGGCGCCTTTACTTCGGTATCGGTCATGGCGTAACGGCCTCTTAAGCCGTGGTAACGCACATGGCCCCGCACCGGATCGGAGCGGGGCCATGCAGGTCAACACTGAATCAGTTGAACAAGCCGTAGAAGAATAGACGGATGCTATCCCACATGCGGCGGAAGATACCACCCTCCTCGACGCCATCCAGAGCGATCAGGTCGGCGCTGTGCACCACCTTGTCTTCCAGTTTGACTTCGACTTTACCGATCACGTCGCCCTTGGCGATTGGCGCAACCAGTTGCGGGTTCATGGTCATGCTGGCAGCGAGCTTCTTCAGCTGGCCTTTCGGCAGGGTCATGGTCAGGTCTTGTGCCAGGCCGGCCTTGACCTGGCTGGTGGTGCCTTTCCACACCGGCGCCTGCGCCAGTTCAGTACCCTTCTGATAGAAGGTCTGGGTTTCGAAGAAGCGGAAACCGTAGGTCAGCAGCTTCTGGGTTTCTGCGGCGCGGGCCACTTCGCTGTTGGTGCCGAACACCACGGCGATCAGGCGCTGGCCGTCACGTACCGCCGAGGACACCATGCAGTAGCCGGCTTCGTCGGTGTGGCCGGTTTTCAGACCGTCAACGGTCTTGTCGCGCCACAGCAGCAGGTTGCGGTTAGGCTGCTTGATGCCGTTCCAGAAGAACTCCTTCTGCGAGTAGATCGCGTAGTGAGCCGGGTCTTCGTGGATGATCGCGCGGGCCAGGATCGCCATATCGTGGGCCGACGAGTAGTGCTCAGGGTTCGGCAGACCGGTCGGGTTCATGAAGTGGGTATTGGTCATGCCCAGTTCGGTGACGGTCTTGTTCATCAGGTCGGCGAATGCGTCTTCGCTGCCGGCGATGTGCTCGGCCAGGGCGACGCTGGCGTCGTTACCGGACTGGATGATGATGCCGTGCAGCAGGTCGCTGACAGTCACCTGCGAGCCGACCTTGATGAACATCCGCGAACCGCCGGTGCGCCAGGCGTTTTCGCTGACGGTCACCGGGTCGTTTTCACCGATCTGGCCGCGACGGATTTCCAGGGTCGCGATGTACGCGGTCATCAGCTTGGTCAGGCTGGCCGGTGGCAGACGCTGGTCGCCGTTGTTTTCGACCAGCACGTTGCCGCTGCTGGCATCCATCAGAACATAGGCCTTGGCGGCCAGTTGTGGTGGCGACGGCATCATCTCGGCCGCGAAAGCGGCTGGCGAGAGGAGCAGCGGGACTAGCAGACACAGGCGTTTGGCAAAGGTGGTGATGTTCATCCGTCTCTCGAAATCGCTAATGGAAACTTGCCCGAAGGCAAAACTTATTCAGACAGCCTTCTAACGGGCCATCGCGTGTTCAGTTGCTCACTCCAGTCACCCTTGCCGGGCTTTTGTTCTTCGACGAGCCAACAACCTGGTTCACCCCCCGAATACCGCAAGTGAACCGTCAATCAAGGTCTACGTATTACTCGGTGACCACGCTGGGCGAACCCAGATTGGCCAACCGCACACTGTTCTGCACCTGGGCGATTTCACCCGGCGAGCCGATCGGCCCCAGGCGTACCCGGTGCAGGGTCTGCTGATTGCGCACGATCGAGCTGATGAACACCGGCGCGCTCACCATCCCGCTGAGCTTCGACCTCAGCAGTTCGGCAGCGTCCGGGTTGGCGAACGCGCCCACCTGCAGATACTGGCCAGACGCTGGTGCAGAAGCGTTTTTTTTTGCATCGATCTGCACGGGCACCACGGCCGCCGCGTGCTGCTGCGGCGGTGGCGTCCACTGCTCGACAGTACCGGCCGAAGCGGTGATCACCGGGGCGCTATTCTGCGCCACTTGCGGCTCGTTGAGCATCAGCGGCGCCGGACGGCCCTTGGCCGCCCACCATTGCTGCGGATCGATGCCTTCGACCTTGACCCGTGCGGTGCCGGTTTCGGCATAGCCGAGTTTTTTCGCCGCCGCGTAGGACAAGTCGATGATGCGATCGGAGTAGAACGGCCCACGGTCGTTGACGCGCAGGATCACGGTCTTGTGGTTGTCCAGGTTGGTCACCCGAACGTAACTTGGCAGTGGCAAGGTCTTGTGCGCGGCGCTCATGCCGTACAGGTCATACACTTCGCCGTTGGCGGTGTTCTGACCGTGGAACTTGGTGCCGTACCAGGACGCCGTGCCCGAGGCCACGTAGGTCTTGGATTCCTGCAGCGGGAAATAGGTCTTGCCCAACACCGTGTAAGGGTTGGCCTTGTACGGGCCGGTGTGCAGGGTCGGTGTCGCATCGGGGATGCGCGAGACATCGACGTCCCACCACGGCGCGCCGTCTTTGTGCGCGCGGTTGATGTCCAGGCCCGGTTGGGCGCGGACCGCGGTGGACGGGGTTTTCTGTGTCGGCGTGCGGCTGGTCGTGCAACTGGCGACCAGGACTGCCAACGCAGCGAAAGCCACCAGCTTCAGGGGTTTATTGTTAGGCAATGCCTGCATTACTTGACGCCCCGTGCTTGTACCAGCTGTTCAGACAGTTGATGTACGGCCATGGCGTACATCACGCTGCGGTTATAACGCGTGATCGCGTAGAAATTCTGCAGGCCCATCCAGTATTCAGGGCCGTTGTCGCCTTCGAGGCGAAATGCGGTAACCGGCATATCATCGCGCAGCGCATCATGACTTGACCAGCCCAGCGCCCGCAACTCTGCGACCGATTTCACTGGCTCGATACCGGTGGTCAGGCCTTCATCGACCTGCTCGCCGCGCACATCGGCGCGGCTGACCACTGGCTCCCCGGCGACCCAGCCATGGCGCTTGAAATAGCTGGCGACGCTACCGATCGCATCGTCCGGGTTGTTCCAGATATTGATGTGGCCGTCACCGTCGAAATCCACTGCGTAGGCGCGAAAGCTGCTCGGCATGAACTGCGGCAGGCCCATGGCCCCGGCGTACGAGCCTTTCAGGGTCAGCGGATCGACCTGCTCTTCGCGGGCCAGCAGGAGGAACTCACGCAGTTCCTTGCGGAAAAATTCGGCACGGGGAGGATAGTCGAAGCCGAGGGTCGACAACGCATCGATCACCCGGAAATTGCCGGTATTACGTCCGAAAAAGGTCTCGACGCCGATGATCGACACGATGACTTGTGCCGGCACGCCGTATTCCTGCTCGGCGCGGGCCAGGGTCGCCTCGTGCTGACGCCAGAAGTCCACACCCCGGGCGATGCGCGCGTCGGTGATGAACATCGGACGATATTCGTTCCACTGCTTGACCCGTTCGGCGGGTTTGGAGATGGCGTCGAGAATCGACTGCTTGCGTTGCGCCTCGCGGAACACACCCATCAGTTGTTCACCGGCGAAACCGTAGTCGCGGGTCATTTCACCGACGAATTCGGCCACCTGCGGCGAGCCTTCATAGTCGCCGGCCAGCGCTTCCTGCACGCTCCCCAGCAGGCCCATCAGGCCAACCAGCGGCGCGCATCGAGTCGCCCAGCCACGCATTGCTTGCATTGCACTCTTCACCTTATTCAAACCTGTGCGATCCACTTGCGATGGGTATGGATCGACATCAAAACCCCAAACGCTGACAGCAGCGTCACCAGCGAAGTTCCTCCGTAGCTAATGAACGGCAACGGCACCCCCACGACCGGCAACAGGCCACTGACCATACCGATGTTGACGAAAACGTAAACAAAAAAAGTCATGGTCAACGCGCCGGCGAGCAATTTGCCGAACAGCGTTTGCGCCTGGGCAGTGATCACCAGCCCGCGACCGATCAACAGCAAGTAGATCAGCAGCAGTGCACAAATCCCCACCAGACCGAACTCTTCGCCCAGCACGGCAATGATGAAGTCGGTGTGGCTTTCCGGAAGGAAATCGAGGTGCGACTGGGTGCCGAGCAGCCAGCCTTTGCCGAATACGCCGCCGGAACCGATCGCGGCTTTCGACTGAATGATGTTCCAGCCGGTGCCGAGCGGATCGCTTTCCGGGTCGAGAAAGGTCAGGACCCGCTGCTTCTGATAGTCGTGCATGACGAAGAACCACATCGCCACCGACACCGGCACCGCCGCCGCCAGCACGCTGAGAATCCAGCGCCAGCGCAGGCCGCCCATGAACAGGACGAAGGCGCCACCAGCCAGAATCAGCAGCGATGTGCCGAGATCCGGCTGGCGCACGATCAGAATGAACGGCACACCAATCAGCATCAGGCTGATGCCGACGTGCTTGAGCTGCGGCGGCAAGGTGCGTTTGGACAGATACCAGGCGATGGTCGCCGGCATCAGGATCTTCATGAATTCCGAGGGCTGGAAGCGGATCACCCCGGGGATGTTGATCCAGCGCGTGGCGCCCATGGCGTTGTGGCCCATGATGTCGACGACGATCAGCAACACCACGCCGATCACGTAGCCGAGCGGCACCCAGCGGGCCATGAATCGCGGCTCGAGCTGGGCGATGACGATCATCGCCACCAGGCCGATGCCGAACGACGTCGCCTGCTTGCCGAGCAGATCCCAGCTCTTGCCGCTGGCCGAATACAGTACGAACAGACTGCCGGCGGCGAGGATCAGCAACAGGATCAACAGCGGGCCATCGATATGCAGTCTTTGCAGCAACGTCGCGCGGCGACGCATCACATCCTCGCTGGAGAGCATGCGATCAAAATTATTCATCACGGGCCGTGGCCTCCGCAGTGATAGGGCTGGCGTACTCGGCTTTCAGATGGCCGTCCTGGTCGAGCAACCAGGCATCCATCACCTGACGTACCACGGGCGCGGCCACGCCGGAGCCGGACTCACCGTTCTCGACCATCACCGAGACGACAATTTTCGGGTCATCGGCCGGGGCGAAGCCGACGAACAGGGCGTGGTCGCGGTGGCGCTCCTGAACCTTGGAGCGGTCGTATTTCTCGCCCTGCTTGATCGCCACCACCTGCGCGGTACCGGACTTGCCGGCGATCCGGTATTGCGCGCCGATCGCCGCTTTGCGCGCGGTACCACGGGCCCCGTGCATCACCTGCTGCATGCCATGGTTGACCTTGTTCCAGTCGGAGGGGTCGCGCAGGACGATGTTAGGCATCGGGTTGTCATCCACGGGTTTGACCCCATCGAGGGACCTGGCCAGGTGCGGACGATTCCAGATGCCCTTGTTCGCCACCAGCGCCGTGGCCTGGGCCAGTTGCAGCGGAGTCGACTGCATGTAGCCCTGGCCGATCCCGAGAATCAGGGTTTCGCCGGGGAACCACGCCTGTTTGCGCGTCGCCCGCTTCCATTCGCGAGACGGCATCAGGCCCGGGGATTCTTCGAACATGTCCAGCGAAACCTTCTGGCCGATGCCGAACTTGTTCATGTAGGTCGACAGCCGATCGATGCCGAGCTTGTGCGCCAGGTCATAGAAGTAGGTGTCGTTGGACCGCATGATCGCCGTATCGAGGTCGACGAAGCCGTCACCGGTGCGGTTCCAGTTGCGGTACTTGTGATCGTAGTTGGGCAGCATGTAATAGCCCGGGTCGAACACTCGGCTGGAAGCCGTGACCACGCCAGCGTCGAGACCGGCAATCGCCACCGCCGGTTTGATCGTCGAGCCCGGCGGGTACAGGCCGCGCAGCACACGGTTGAACAGCGGCCGATCAATGGAATCGCGCAACTCGGCGTAGGCCTTGAAGCTGATGCCGGTGACGAACAGGTTCGGGTCGAAACTCGGCTGACTGACCATCGCCAGCACCTCGCCGGTTTTCGGATCGAGCGCTACCACCGCGCCACGTCGCCCGCCCAGTGCGGCCTCGGCGGCTTCCTGCAATTTGATGTCGAGGCTCAGGACGATGTCCTTGCCGGGAATCGGATCGGTGCGCTTGAGCACGCGCAACACGCGGCCACGGGCGTTGGTCTCGACTTCCTCGTAACCGACCTGACCGTGCAATTCCGGCTCGTAGAAACGCTCGATGCCGGTTTTGCCGATGTGGTGGGTGCCGCTGTAGTTGACCGGATCCAGCGACTTCAGCTCTTTCTCGTTGATCCGCCCCATGTAGCCCACCGAGTGCGCAAAATGCGCGCCCTGCGGGTAATGCCGGACCAGTTGCGCGACCACTTCCACCCCGGGCAGGCGGAACTGGTTCACCGCGATCCGGGCGATCTGTTCTTCGGTCAGCTCGAACAGGATCGGTACCGGCTCGAACGGCCGGCGCCCCTGACGCATGCGTTTCTCGAAGATCACCCGGTCCTCGGGCGTCAGCTCCAGCACCTCGACGATGACGTCGAGCACTTGTTGCCAGTCGCCGGAGCGCTCGCGGGTCATGCTCAGGCTGAAGCTCGGCCGGTTGTCGGCCACGACCACACCGTTGCGGTCGAAAATCAGCCCGCGCGTCGGCGGAATCGGCTGCACGTGGACGCGGTTGTTTTCCGACAGGGTCGAGTGGTACTCGTACTGGATCACCTGCAGGTAATACAGGCGCGCGATCAGCACACAGATCAGCGACACGATCACGATCGCACCGAACACGACACGGCTGCGCACCAGACGGGCGTCCTTTTCGTGGTCCTTGATGCGGATCGGCTGAGACATGAGGGCAGGCTTACTTGTGGTAAGGGTGGCCGGACAACACGGTCCAGGCACGGTACAACTGTTCGCCGATCAGAATCCGCACCAACGGGTGCGGCAAGGTCAGCGGCGATAACGACCAGCGCTGGTCGGCGCGGGCACAGACTTCCGGTGCCAGCCCTTCCGGGCCGCCGACCATGAAGTTGACCGTGCGCGAATCCAGGCGCCAGCGATCGAGTTCGACCGCCAGTTGCTCGGTGCTCCAGGGCTTGCCGTGAACCTCCAGCGTGACGATCCGCTCGTTGTGCCCGACCTTGGCCAGCATGGCTTCGCCTTCCTGGCGGATGAAACGGGCCACGTCGGCATTCTTGCCACGGGTGTTGAGCGGAATTTCCACCAGTTCCAGCGCCAGCTCGAACGGAAGACGCTTGGCATATTCATGCCAGCCTTCTTCCACCCACTTGGGCATGCGTGAACCGACGGCGATCAGGCGCAGTCGCACAGCAATCCCTTAGAACTGGTCTTTGTTGAGCTTGGTGAAATGCTCGTGGGTGTTCTCCGGGCTATGGTGCTTGGCATCGGCCGCACGGCTTTGCTCGGCACCGGCCCACAGGCGCTCCAGGTCGTAGAACTGACGCGCCGAGGCGGTCATCATGTGCACGATCACCAGGTCGAGGTCGAGCAGCACCCAGTCGCTGTCGCCCTTGCCTTCTTCGCCCAGCGGCTTGGCGCCCTGCTTTTTCACTTCCTCGCGGACCTTGTCCAGCATCGCGTTGATCTGGCGATTGGAGGTACCGGTGGCGATGATCATGTAGTCAGTGATGCTCTGCTTGTCGCGCACATCGATGATCTGGATGTCCTGGGCCTTGACGTCTTCCAGCGCGGCGACGGCAATCTTGACCAGTTCGTCGCCCTTGAGCGGCTCGTTGGTGTTGACGGCTTCCGGCAGTGGTGCGCTCTTGAACGTGCCTTTGCGCTTTACTTTCGGTAGATCTTTATCAGTCATATGAAACTCGTTTTGCTCATGTATTCGGCGGCTTGGGGATACGGTAATCCGCATCGGTGAAGCACGCCTTGTTCAGTTCGACGCACGGTACAGACCGTGCGCATCGATGTAGGCCAGGACCGCGTCGGGCACCAGGAAACGTACCGACTTACCGCTGGCCAGCAGTTGACGGATCTGGGTGGCGGAAACCGCGAGCGGTGTCTGCCAGACGAATGCAATCTGTCCGCTCGGCCCTTTCAGGGCCAGCGGGTCGCTCACCGAACGCGCTGCCAGCAGGTTGCGCAAGGCATCCGGCGGTTCGCTGTCGGCGTCCGGGCGCTGTAGCACCAGGATGTGGCAATGCTGGAGCAACTCTTCCCAGCGGTGCCAAGTGGGCAGGCCGCAAAATGCGTCCCAGCCCAAAAGCAGAAAAACCTGGGTCTCGGCGGGCATCTCTGCGCGCAGCGACTCCAGGGTATCGATGGTCCAGGACGGTTTGTCCCGCTGCAATTCGCGGGCGTCCACCACCAGCGGCGGCAATCCGGCCACCGCGCACTCGACCATCGCCAGCCGATCCTGCGCCGACACCTGCGGCGTACCGCGATGTGGCGGCCGCGCGTTCGGCATCAGGCGCAACTCGTCCAGCGCCAACGCTTCGACGACTTCCAGCGCGCCACGCAAATGGCCGATGTGCACCGGGTCGAACGTACCGCCCAGTACGCCAATGCGTTGCGGGCGCGACTCGCTGCCGGTGTGCGGCGCTGTCAGGTCGAAGTCGGTCAAGTCAGACCGTCGCCTGGCCGCGCAACTGGCCGTCGCCGACCACGATGTACTTCTCGCAGGTCAGCCCTTCGAGGCCCACCGGGCCGCGGGCGTGCAGCTTATCAGTAGAAATGCCGATCTCGGCACCCAATCCGTATTCAAATCCATCGGCAAAGCAGGTCGGTGTGTTGATCATCACCGAGGCCGAATCGACTTCCGCCACGAACCGGCGGGTGTCGGCGAGGTTTTCGCTGACGATCGAGTCGGTGTGATGGGAGCCGTAATGGTTGATGTGTTCGATCGCCTGCTCCAGGCCGTCGACCACGCGGATCGACAGGATCGGCGCCAGATACTCGGTGTGCCAGTCGTCCTCGGTGGCGGCTACAGCCTCGATGATCGCCCGGGTACGCTCGCAACCACGCAGCTCGACGCCTTTTTCGCGGAACTGCGCGGCCATTGCTGGCAGAAAGTCATTTGCAACAGCCTGATCGACCAGCAGGGTCTCCATCGCGCCGCAGATGCCATAACGGTAAGTCTTGGCGTTGAAGGCGATGCGTTGAGCTTTTGCCAGATCGGCGTGTGCGCTGACGTAAACGTGGCAGATGCCGTCCAGATGCTTGATCACCGGTACCCGGGCATCGCGGCTGATGCGCTCGATCAGGCCACGCCCGCCACGCGGAACGATGACGTCGACGTATTCAGGCATGCTGATCATCGCACCGACGGCGGCGCGGTCAGTGGTTTCCACCACTTGCACCACGGCGGCGGGCAATTCAGCCTCGGCCAGGCCGCGCTGGATGCAGGCGGCAATCGCCCGGTTGGAACGAATCGCCTCGGAGCCACCGCGCAGGATGGTCGCATTGCCGGACTTCAGGCACAGGCTGGCGGCATCGATGGTCACGTTCGGGCGGGATTCGTAGATGATCCCGATCACGCCCAGCGGGACACGCATCTTGCCGACCTGAATGCCCGACGGACGGAAGCTCATGTCGCGGATCGCGCCGACCGGATCCGCCAGTGCTGCGACCTGGCGCAAGCCGACGATCATCCCGTCGATGCGTGCAGGGGTCAGTTCCAGACGCTCGAGCAATGCCGGTTCCAGACCGTTGGCGCGACCGGCTGCCAGATCCTGCTCATTGGCGGCAGCAAGCTCGGCGCGCGCAGCGTCCAGAGCATTGGCGGCAGCCTGCAAGGCGCGGTTTTTCTGCGCGGTGCTGGCGCGACCGATGACCCGGGAGGCAGCGCGGGCGGCGCGACCCAATCGGGTCATGTAGTCAAGAACGGACTCAGTCATGGTCTGCTGGGGTCTTGGCAAAGAGGAAAGCGGCAGATTATAGCTGTCGCGTCCCGGGACTAACAGCGGTGACGGGCGGATGGTCGAAATGAGCTGCGTTTGCCCGTCGTTCAGACGTAATTAAGCTCAGCGTTGTTATCATCACGACCTCATTGAGCCTGGATAAACCTTGCCCATCATGACCAACGTGCCCCTATGCCCCGAGTCCGCGCGCCTGCCCGTGGGCCTGCCGGACAGTTTCTTCGACCGCGACGCCCAGGTACTGGCGCAGGCCCTGCTCGGCAAAGTGATCCGTCACCGCGTCGGCGATCTGTGGCTGAGTGCGCGGATCATCGAAACCGAAGCTTATTACTGCGCGGAAAAAGGCAGCCACGCCTCCCTCGGCTATACAGAAAAACGTAAGGCTTTGTTTCTGGATGGCGGGCACATCTATATGTACTACGCCCGCGGCGGTGATTCGCTGAACTTCAGCGCCCAGGGGCCGGGCAATGCCGTTTTGATCAAGTCCGCCTATCCGTGGGTCGATGAAGTCAGCGGCCCGGCGAGTCTGGCGCAGATGCTGGTGAACAACCCCGATGCTCAGGGCCGGCCGCGTCCGACGCAGAAGCTCTGCGCCGGGCAGACATTGCTGTGCAAGGCGTTGGGTTTGAAAGTGCCGATGTGGGACGCCAAGCGTTTCGATCATGAATTGTTGCTGGTCGAGGACGCCGGGGCGCCGCCGACACACATTATCCAGACCACCCGACTGGGCATTCCGCTGGGCCGCGATGAACACTTGATGTATCGCTTCGTTGACGCCGCGTATGCCCAATGGTGCACGCGGAACCCGCTGCGACGGGGTCAGGTCGAAGGCCGGGATTATTGCCTGCTTCCCGGAGCTGACGCCGAATCCGCAAATAGATGATGTCCCCCTGTGGGAGCGAGCCTGCTCGCGAAGGGGTCGTGCCAGCCAACGCTTCTATCGTCTGACACACCGCATTCGCGAGCAGGCTCGCTCCCACAGGTCAGAAGTCAAACGCGTAACGATCAATTAAAGATTGGATGGAGTTTTCTCTATGGGCCCATGGCTCGATAGCATCACCGGATGGCTCGGCGCCAATCCACAGTGGCTGGCCGCAGCGGTGTTCATCGTTGCGTGCGTGGAATGTCTGGCGATTGCCGGGCTGATCGTCCCGGGCACGGTGCTGTTGTTCGCCGTGGCGGTACTGGCCGGCAGCGGCGCGCTGTCATTGAGCGAGACGCTGCTGCTGGGCTTTCTCGGCGGCATCCTCGGCGATCTGATTTCGTATTTCCTCGGGCGCCATTTCCACCAGAACATCCGCCGCCTCCCCGGGCTGCGCCATCACCCGGAATGGATGGCGGGTGCCGAGTCGTACTTCCAGCGCTATGGCATCGCCAGCCTGCTGGTCGGGCGTTTCATCGGTCCTTTGCGGCCGATGCTGCCGATGGTCGCGGGGATGTGCGACATGCCGTTCCCGCGTTTCTTCGCCGTCAGCCTGCTCGCAGCCGCCGGCTGGAGCCTGGCCTATCTGCTGCCGGGCTGGGCCACAGGTGCTGCGTTCCGCCTGCCTCTGCCCGAAGGTTTCTGGCTCGAGGCCGGCATCGTCGCCGCCAGCGTGGCAGTGATGGTCGGCCTGAGCGTCAACAGCAGTGTGCGTCGTCATCGTCGCGCGACAATCTGGATCGGCAGCATGAGCCTGCTGATCCTGATCGGCCTGTTCATCGGCTATCCGTACCTGACCGCGCTCGACAATGGCGTGATGACCCTGGTGCAGGAGCACCGCCAGCCAGCGCTGGACGAAATCGCCGTGACGCTGACCCTGATCGGCGAATTCCGCAACATGCTGCTGTTCAGCGCCCTGCTCGTCGTGCTGCTGTTGCTGTGCAAGCAATGGCGCCACGCGATGTTCGCCGGCTCCACCATGCTCATCACGGCGATGGCCAACACCGGAACCAAATACTTTTTCGCCCGGGTACGCCCAGAGGTGCTCAGTGATCCATTGACCACCTACAGCATGCCCAGCGGCCACGCATCCGGCGCGTTTGCCCTGTTCCTGACACTCGGCGTGCTGGCCGGTCGCGGACAGCCGCCACGCATGCGCCTGACCTGGCTGCTGATTGCCTGTATCCCGGCGCTGTCGATCGCCTTGTCGCGGGTTTATCTGGGCGCGCACTGGCCCACCGATATCCTCGCTGGCGCCATGCTCGCCAGTTGCGTCTGCGCCGCGATGTTATGGCTGAGCCAGCGGCAGACGTCACTCGACCCGATGCCGTTCAGGATCTGGTGGTTGATCCTGCCATCGATGGTGGCCCTGTTCAGTTTTTTCGTTTTGCGCCACCTGCCACACACACTGTTGCGTTACGCCTACTAAACCGGATCAACTTACAAGTATTGTTTGTCTAACGCCGCTCTTTAGGAATATTCCGACAAGAGCGGCACTCACTGCTGACACTCGATTACTTGTGCCCGGTCAAACTTCCTGATTAAAACCAGACAATTCCCCGTTCGAAACATATACAAAACAGACGTTACATAATCAGGCCACACTTTGCTTGAAAGTGTCATTCCTCCCAGTGAAAACCGGTTAGATTGATTTGGCTTAATTACAACTAAAGCGCGTGTTCAACGTTTGATACCGCAACTTTCAAACTCCGAAAACAATGCCTTTCAATCTGTTTGTTCCGAGTATTCCATGAGCCCAAAAACACCTCGAAAGCCACCCGCGGCCACGTCGCACCCGCCGGAATCCGCCGCTCTCCCGCCACGCCAGCTCGATGGCGTTTCACCCGCCCTCTTCCCCACACCCGGGCTTGTCGATCCCACGTCGCCGGCGGATGCAATGGGCGTGCAAATCGTCGCGCCCCGTTTACAACCACCCGCCGTCGAAATCTTTCGGATGCCGACACGGGGCACCCAGGCGCCTCAAGCCAATAGTCCGGTCCATGACTACTGGCTGTCCGAAGCTTTTGTGCACGGAATGAACCCCGCGGACGCTGACGGATTTCGCTGGATCGTCGGCAGAAGATTTGTCGATGTCGAAATTGACGGCGCAATCAAGACCACCCATGTTGACCTGGATGAGTCCGGCGTATGGCGCAGCAAGCGCTTGACCGAACGCACCGCCTCCGGCCCGCGCCTTTATAAAAACGTCGACAGCCCGACCTGGCGCCTGACCGAACAACCGGTGCCGCAGCGGGCCGGGGTGACCGTGAGCGTACAGCCCGATGCCGCCCCTGTTGCCAAGCGCCCGCGTTTGACCTCGATGACCACGCCTATCGATGAAAGCCGTTACCGCGCTTCGCAGCGTTCGCCGGATGCCCAGGGCTACTACGAAATGCAACCGGTTCTGAGGTCGAACGAAGACGGCATCCAGTTTGCTTTCAGGGATTCTTTCGGCAACCTCAGGCGGGTCGATCCTCCGGAAGGCGGTTTCAACGCATCTCCCACGCACCTCAAACAGTGGACCGATCTGGAAATCTGGCAACTGTATGGGCTGCAAGGCCGGGACATCACGCGGTTTCGTGTCGAAGCCGAGGCCGCAGGCACACCCCCACAGTGGGCAGATCCGGTGAGCACGGAAAATCCGGCCACCGACTTGCTGCGTGACGCTTTGCGCTGGCTGCACCCGGGCTTGAGCCTGGCAGAGCGCGAAGCCGTTCTGCAGTCCTACAACCTGCTGCCGGATCAACTGAAGCGTTTGCAGCAGGAGATGAAAAAGCAACTGGCGATTCCTGCATGGGCCCAGGCACACAAGCGGCTGCTGGACGATGTCGACAATCCGCACCGCCTCGATCAGTTCGCCAGGGATGCGGTTGAACAGCTGAACCTCAAGCGCAATGCCCGCCACGACTGGTATCACGCCGAAAACTTTCTGACCCCCGAGCTACGCGAAGCGCTGCTCAAGCGACTCGGCTATCTGCGCAACAAGAACAACTGCCTGTACCGCACCGATATCCCGGCGCTGTTTCGCGGTGACGAGCGCACCCCTTTCGAATTGGCAAGCGACGGCACCATGCTGCCGCGCTACCACCATGAGCCCGGCGCCACCACGCACAAGCCGATCAGCGCAACGTTCAGCCTCAAAGAAGCGCAGGTGTATGCCAGCGCGCCCGATCCCGAGTACCTGCGTTTCAACAGTCAGATGCATAAGTACCCGGGGCGGGATGCCGCAGACAGCAGCTCGGACAGTGACGCAAGTGATTCTTCGAGCAGCTCGTCTTCCCACTGGTCTGACCCGGCCAGCCCCGTGACATGGGATCACGAGCGCGGTTATCGATCCACGCGCACGCGCCAGACGGAGATGTTCCTCTACGCCCTCGACACCCGGAACCTGGAAGTCGTCCCCCACGAAGAAAACATGATGTTCAATGCCACCGCGCGCGACACGCCGCCGACCTGGTTCCCCAGCGACGATTTCGAGGGGCTGATTTCGGTCACCCGCAGCGGTCTCGATGCCGAGCGCATCTGGCTGCTCAACAGTGCCCAGACCAAAGGCGCCAGGGTGATGGACATCAAGGACATGGCCGGCAACAGCGCCGAGCGGATCGAAGCGGCTACCCATGCCGGGCATGCCAACAAGTTCGAATACGATCGATTGATCGACAAGGCCGAAGCGGCCGCTCTGCCGATAGTCAGGCTGTCGGGCAACAGGAACGAGTCCGGGCACGACATCGTCTGGTCCTGAAACGCAGATGACACAGGCAACACCGGTAAGGAAACCGGCTCTTCAAACACACCATTAAAGGATTAAGACGTGTCGAAACTCATCGTACCCTCCGCGCACATTGCCAATGTGCGCCTGCTTCAGGTCACGCCGATCGATGCCTCGGCCAATGTCCATGCGCCCTCGACAGGCAATCTCCATCATTTGCCTTCACCCGCTCTCGAAAACAACGCTGATGCCGCCCACCGGCAAAGCCTCAGGTCTCTCGACAAGTATTACGGCCCATTGCGCATCGGCGAGTTCACGACCAGTCGGGTCGAACTGCAGGCATTGGGCGCCACGGTCAACGGGCAACCCGTCAGCCCGGCCAATACCGATATGAAAAATGCCGATCAGGCCTTTCTGGATGGCCTTAATTTCGAAGCGGCAAAAGTCGAAGCCCGACTGCAGTCGGTCGACATTCCGGACAGCGCCGTGCCTGCCATGCTGTTTTTTGAAATCGCCTGCAAACGCTCCATCGATGCCGGGCCGTTGTTCATCAGCGATACGCCCATCGGTACCGGGAGCACGATGGAGCGCCTCAACCAGCTCGGCAAAGCCGCGCAAAAACTGGGCATCCATCGGGCCGATTCGTTCGAAAACACCCCCGGCTGGGTTAACAGGAACAAAAGCTATTTGATGAGCGGTGCAGGCGTGGGCTTGCAAGCCTTCGGCATTTACAGCGGCTACATGGCCATGGCCGACGCGATCAGAAAGGGTGACAAGCTGGAAGCGATCTTCCAGGGCGGATCCATCGCAGCGGAACTGGGCTCGCTGATCATCGAGCAGGGCCTGACCAAAACCGGCGAGGCAATGCTCACCAACGGCGGCAAACTCTTCAAATATTTCCCGCTGACGTCGGTGGGCAAATACATGAGCCGCGGGGCCGGGATGTTCGCCAGCGCGATCACGCTGCCCTTCGATATCATCGACGCCGTCAAATCGTTCAACGCCGCCGCGGCCACATCCGGTAAAGAGGCCCAGGATCACTACGTCAGCGGTGCCATGAGTGTCGCCGGTGCGGGGATCAGCCTGGTGCTGGGCGTCGCCGCCCTGGCCGGTTTTGGCAGCGTTGCAGGGCCCGTCGGCCTCGTCGCTGCGGCATTGTTGATCGCCGGCTCAATGATCTACCAGGCTGCACGAGTGGTTGACGATATCGACGACTACATCGAGCTGACCGCCCATGAACGCCTGCGCTCGGGCTGGTTCGCCTTCACTGGCAAGGAGCTGGACACCGAGGTAATGGATCGCTTCAAGCTGTCCAAAGGCTATCGCGACCATGAGAAACAGCTCGAACTGTCAGCCAAGGACATGCTGGAGGGCGCGTACAAAAATTCCATCGAACATGTGGTGAACGGCGCCTTCCGCGCCGAATTACAGGCTGTCGAGCTATGGCGTTACGTCTGGGACGAAAGCACCGGGGAGAAACCGTTCAAGCTCGACAATCAGGCAGTGATCGTCGGCGCAGACGATGTGATCGATGCCCGCGATGGCTTGCCCGCGGATCTCAAGGGCAAGGTCAGCGGCAGCGCGGGTGAAGGCAAAGGCGTGTTCTGGCGCATGGGCGATGGCAATGATCGCGTCGTCGGCGTCAAGGCGCAGCCCAACCTGTTCACCTACCGCGACGGCCACAAGGCCCTCACCGGCGGCGACAAGAACGATGCCTTCTATCACGAAATCACCGCCCGGGAACTGGATCGCTCGGGCAAACCGGCCCATGTCAACGTGCTGGACGGCGGAGGCGGCGCTGATATGGTGGCGTTCGAAGGCAGTCGCCCGACCAGTGACACGCGCCACGTCGGGCATGACATCAATCTGCAGACCGGCAAAGTGATGCTGCGCGGCCTGGATCCGCAGGCCGAAGGGATCGAAGTCGCCCACCTGACCTCTTTCGAGAATGTCTCGACCCTGCGCAAGGGCACCAGTCACGTCACGGGTACGGCCGACGCCAATCAGATTTCTGCCAACGGATACGACCGCGTCAAGGCCGGCGACGGCAATGACACTATCGCTATCTTCGGCAACGAATGTCGGGTCGACGGGGGTCACGGCGAAGATCGTTACTACATCGCCAACACCAACGCGCGGACGACAATCATCGAGGAGGGTGAACATTCGAGCGTGGTCGAGTTCGGCTGGGCGCGGGCGGTCATTCAGCGCTGGCAGCTCATCGGCACTTCACTGGTGATCACCTCGTTGCGCGGCAACGATGGCTGCGACCCCGACCATGTGCTGACTCTGGAAAACGTCTATCAGATGGTCGACGGCCAACGCCAACTGAAAAACGCCCGATGGCTGTTCCGCACTCAGGACGAATATGAACTGCTGGCGCTGCTCCCGGCTCGACCTGGTGAAGCAGCGAGTCAGGACATCGAGGTCGCTGTGACCGTCAACGGTCGACCGGCACCTGCCCCGGCCATCATCAATGGCGGCACGGTGACGATCACCCCTCAGGGCTTGCACCGACACTTCGTTGCACGCACGGATCGTCGGGTGGAGTTCGTTGCAGCGACTGCTGCCGCTGCCACGGCCAGCACGGTTTACCTTGACTTCAAGGCCAGCGAAATCGTCGACGCGGTGCTCAGCTACCAGGTCGAAGTGCGTAACGGCGTTTCGGGCAATACCCACCTGATCTACAAAGACATTTGCCTGTCGCTTCTGCTGCCCGCCAAAGCAGTACTGTTTAAAGGCGTGATAACGACCATCGCCGCGGCCACGGGCTACAGCGGCCGCAACAGCCTGAAAGTCACCACCCCGTTGCTGGCGCAAGACATCGTGCTGGTCATGCAGGATGAAGTCTCGTACCGCCTGCAGGTGCCCGTGCTGGACTACGAAGAGGACGCCAGAAATCCCGGTACGCGGGTGTCCAGCACGCGCAGCTGGCTGAAAAGGCGCAATGGCAACTACCTGTTTGTCCAGCCCTTGGTCAGCGAAAAACCGGTGCTGACTGCGCAAGCGAGCAAAGTGGTCATCGAGCCACGCACGCACACAGGCATCTACGTACTCGAGGGCCAGAGCGCGACATACGACGTTTACCTAGCCAGCAACTGCATCGTGCGCCTGTCCACCCCGGGCGCCGCGGCGAAAACGGCGAATGCGTCAACGTGGAATCTGTTCACTCGCACGCTGAGCGAAACCGTCAAACGTGACGATATCCAGCTTGAGGACAATCGCTTGCGCATTGCCAGCGTCACCATCGAACTGCCGGATATCGAGGATGACACGCCTGTGGAATCCATCAGCGTGGTGACCTCCGCCGGCCATATCTATGAAGTCTCGCTGCTGTTTGAAGTGTTGCAGCTGTACGTCATCAATGCCCGCAGCTACGCCAGCGTCGACGCACTGGTGGCCGACATCGAGCAGCACAGACAGCGCAACGAACTGGCGGCACGAGTTTACGTAACCGACATCGGTTACCAGCCCGACACCGAGGGTACGCTGACTTACAACTCGATCAGAAAAAGCTGGAGCCTGACGACCGATCCGCAGAAACACTTGAACCTCGACGATCTTTTCATCCCCATCAGCGGAACCTGACCGCGACCGCTCCAGATTCAACAACGTGCCAGTGCGGGCTCCGATGCCCGGACTGGCACCCGCTCACCACGGCCCATGGAGGGCCGACTCGCAAAAAAAGGATTTTCCCATGCGACAAAAACCTGGGGGCGTACGCCCTTCATTGACGCCAGATGCATCGACTTCAACATCCCGCCCCTCTCATCCTGAGCGCACGATGGATCTGGACTTGCACTTGCCCGTGCGCATGAGGCCGGACGATCCGCACTGGTTGCCCGGACCTGTCACTGGCCACCCTCACAGCAGTCTTGCAAAAACAGAGCCTGGCATGACAATTACGCAGATTCCGCAAACGCAGGCACTTCAACGTCGAGCGGCGGCATCACCCCTGGAGCCCTATTTGCAGAGGATTGATGAGACGTTGAGTCACAATGCCGACGGATTGAAGGTCTACAAGGGTCGCACGTTCGCCGACATCGCCAACGATGACGGGGCAGCTTCCGGACTGACAGTGATGGTGGCGTTTCACGATCTGATGAAGGCCTGGCGCGCCAGATTGCCGAGCGAGCGGGTTCCTTCAGGGCCTGCTCTCTATCGCGTGAACGACAGTAATGTCTGGAGTCTGAAGAAGCCGCTCGAGTACTACGACCCCATGCAGTACGCGTCGTCTTATACCGCGGATGCGCGGGGCTACTACTCGGTTCGCGAACACCGGGCGATTGAGCACACTGGCCCGTATGGCAAGTGGCATGAATTCACAGTAGTGAAACGAGAGGCAGGTTTCGCCCTGGCGGATGAGAATGGACGCTTGATTCGGGTTGATCCGAACGAGGCACGGGGCGATGCATCTGTCCCGCTGAAACTTGCGCATTGGAGCGATGGTGATATCTGGAGCGTATACCGCCTTGAGGGCGCACAGGCGCTGGTATTCCGAATCGAAGCAGAAGCCTTGGGAAGAGCGCCCGACTGGGCTACGCGCTTCAACGAGCCGGATACTCACAAGTTTCTGAGCGACTCATTCAGATGGTCATATCCACACAGGTCCGAGACGGAACGTGCGCACATTCTGCGCAGCTACAACTTGAGCATGGCTCAGCAAAAACGTCTGCGACAAGACATGGAGCATGGGCGATTCCCCGATTGGGCCGAACAGCACAAACGCCTGACCGAGAATCCGCTGGATGACACCCGCTTTGCGCAGATTGCAGAAGAGATGCAACCTCTCGTTCTGAGAATGAGAGAGGAAGGCGAGAGCTCTGAGTTCGACTCACATCCCGTAGAGCAGCGCTATGAAGAAAACTTCCTGAAAAGTTATCTGGAGCATGCAGGCTACAAGAGAAACAAGCATGGCTACCTTTACCGAACAGACATCCCGGCCATGTTCCGTGCTGACTTGCGCACGCCTTTTGAACTGGCTCGAGACAAACGCCTGGTGAAATTGCGGGGCAATCCTTCCGACTCCACGACCAAATCGGCTTTCAGCGCGACATTCGGCGCGGCCGATGGCTTGAGCTACATGGGATTTGATTACTACTCCAACCCAAGGCACTACAACAGTCAGGCCAATCGTTATCCGGGGCATTTCTCCGACAGTGATTCGTCGAGTGGAAATCGACACAGTTCAGCCAACGATTCCGAGACTTCGTTTGAAATGGACAACTCGCGTGACTATCCATTGCTCCGTCGCAAGCAAACGCTAGGTTTCCTGTACGTCATCGACACTCGGGGTATCGAGGTGGTGCCACGAGTGGAAAACATCTATCTGAACAACAAGGATTTCGACGGCGATACCCTCGAAGGCCGGATATCAATGCCGACGCGAGGTATCAGTGCAGAGAGGATATGGCTGGTGAGTTCGGACTTGAGCCAGGCGGCCAGAGTCGAAGATATCTTGCGCAAAGCCGGGAACTCCGCTGAGGCTATCGAGAAAGCCACATGGGCAGGCACCGACGGGGCCGATTACATGCGCCATGGTGCCACTGCTTATGACCATTTGATCAATCGAATAGCCCGCTCCGGCGGTGTCGTCTTGAAGTTGCCAAAAGGCGAAAACACCTACTCCAACGATGTGACCTGGCCAGTGCCCGAACATTATCGAGCCTGACAAAAGGCGCCATTCATTTAAAAATGAATGGCGCCTTTTTTATCAAGTAACCGCTGAACGCTCGTCGATGACCTGGATCACAAATATCGCAGGTTTGTTATTGAAGGCGTTATGCCCAGTGCTGTTGGGATCGACCGCGAGGAATGTGCTCATTCCGCTGCTTATATGACGATACAAGGGCCTGTCGTGAGGCTCGCCGATCAGCTCGAGCCAGGCAGGGCCGGATTTGAAATGCCTGAAGCTGGCCTTTGAAACACCGGTAGTGCTGATTGAAAAGTACTGCTCTGGGGCACTGGTGCTGGCCAACAGATTATGAGTCTTGTCCTCCAGGAATAACCGCGCGCCATCGAACATTCCCGCCAGCACCACACTGATGAGATATTCGTCACCTTTGGGGACAAATTTCAGCAACAGTGGTGTGTCGTCTTCATGGTCGGCCAGGGTTATGAAACTGGACACGCGTGAATCTGCGAGTCCTACTTCGGCCTCCAGTTTCTCGGCTCTGGTTATCCGCAGGTTGCGCAGAGCCTGTTGCAGACGTTGTTGATTGAGCACTACCGGCCGGCCATCAAGATAAAGATGCGCGGTGAATGTCTGGTTGTTTATGTTTGCTAAAGCCATGGTTGCCCACCTGTAAACACCTGCCGTCTGGTAACCGCAACGGCAGGCAACGCTGAAAAAGGGAAATAATCAGACCGCCGTCGCAGTCACGACGGTAGTTGCTGATGCAGACATCCGCGGCACTTCGCCGACAGGAACTTTTTCAGATTTTCTTTTACGGCGGGCTATCACCATCAGGTCCGCATAAGTTGATGCCGCGTCAACCACGTGCCTGACGTTATGATCCGTCTCGGCATGTTTCAAAATATACTTGCCAGCAATATCATCCCAAAATGCCCATTCATCTTCATATACAGTCATGATTCGTCCTTATTTTTATTCAAGTATCCCGCTTCCTGCGGGTCACCTGAAATTATGATAAAGACCGAACCAATACAATGCTGGCAGGCGTCCTGAGTTGATTCAGAGTGCAACTAGGCAAACAATTCACCCTGCAACTCATCCAGCAACGCCTGGATTGCGTCGAGCCGCTGCTGCGGGTCGTCGAGTTGCAGCAGATCGATTTTGTCTTCTTCGGCGAAAGGCAACAGATAGGCAAGCTGATTGGCCAGTGACTGTTGGCCCGCGGCTTCGGTGCCCATGTCCAGCGCTTCGACCATCGGGTGTTCCGCCAGCGCCTTGAGCAGCGCCACCAGATCGGCGTCCTCCTCCTGCAGCGGTTGCTCGGGCTCGTCGTCGAGCCACTCGACATCGGCGAGAATCAATTGATCACGCTGCACTTCGGTGCGCAGCACATTGAAGCGTCGCCCGCCCTGCACGCGGATGCCGAGCAGACCGTTGTCCTGCTGCTGGAAATCGGTGATCCGCGCCTCGCATCCCACCAGCGCGAACCCCTCCGGCGCCACACCGACTTCACTGCCTTCAAGAATGCACACCACCCCGAAGCCGACACCCTGCTTCATGCAGCGGCCGATCATGTCGAGGTAGCGTGCCTCGAAGATCTGCAGATCGAGATTGCAGCCGGGGAACAGCACCGTGTTCAGCGGGAAAAGCGGCAGACTCATAGACATTTCCTTACACCACCATCGACACCGCCAACGGCAGGAACACCGCCGTGGCCACGCCCATCAGACTCATCGCCAGCGCGGCAAACGCGCCGCACTCATCATTTTCCTGCATCGCCACCGCCGTGCCGACCGCGTGGGCGGTCATGCCCAGCGCCATCCCGCGCGCCTCGGGGCTGTGCACGCCAAGCCGGGTCAACAGCGCGGGGCCGAAGATCGCGCCGATCACCCCGGTGATCAGCACGAACACCGCGGCCAGCGCGGCCACACCGCCGATCTGCTCGGCGACCAGCATGGCGATCGGCGAAGTCACCGACTTCGGCGCCATGGTCATCAGGATCATGTGATCGGCACCGAACCACCAGCCCAGCGCCACGCCCATGCCCGTCGCCACTACCCCGCCTATCACCAGCGTAGTAAAAATCGGCCAGAACAATTGGCGGATCCGGCGCAGATTCAGGTACAGCGGCACCGCCAGTGCGACGGTTGCCGGCCCCAGCAGAATGCTGAGGATTTCGGTGCTCTTGCGGTACTCGGCGTAGGTCAGGCCGCAGCCGACCAGCACACCGATCACCAACAACATGGAGACCAGCACCGGTTGCAGAAAGATCCAGCGGGTTTTCTCGAACGCCGCCAGCACCAGTTGATAGGCACCGAGGGTAATGCCGATGCCGAACAGCGGATGGTGAATCACCGAGGCCCACGCGCCTTGCCAGTCGAACAGCATCAGGACTCCTCCGCCGGCGGCGCGTGACGCTTGACCAAACGTTGCATGAGCACGCCGGCAAAGGCCATCGACAGGATCAGCGAGACCACCAGCGCGCCGACGATCGCCCAGAAATCGGCGGCAATCGCCGTGGCATAGACCATCACGCCTACTGCCGGCGGCACCAGCAGCAACGGTAGATAACGCAGCAGACTGCCCGCCGCCTGGTTCAGCGGCTCGCCGACTTCACCGCGAATGATCAGGAACACCAGCAACAGCAGCAGCCCGATGATCGGCCCCGGCAATATCGGCAGCAGCAAGTGATTGAGCGCTGTGCCGAGCAATTGAAACAGCACCAGCAGGGTCAGGCCACGTAACAACATCTGACATCTCCGTCTTGTATTTCACCCAGCAGGGGCCCGGCATTATAAGCATGCCGGCGCTATGGACCGGCATTCGCCAAAAGCATGGTCGGTTGACCTGAGCAAATCGCCATGATGATCTACAGTGGTTCGCAGGCCGGTCAAATCCGCCACCAGAAAAACTATAAAACCGATGAACCCAAGGAGAGTCTCAATGCCCTATGTTCCCGTTGCAGAGCTCAAAGATTATGTCGGCAAGGAACTTGGACGTTCCGAATGGCTCACCATCGATCAGGAGCGCATCAACCTGTTCGCCGAAGCCACCGGTGATTTTCAGTTCATTCACGTCGATCCGGTCAAAGCCGCGCAAACGCCATTCGGCAGCACGATAGCCCACGGTTTCCTGTCGCTCTCGCTGATGCCGAAACTGATGGAAGACATCCTCGTGCTGCCCGAAGGCGTGAAGATGGTCGTCAACTATGGCCTGGACAGCGTGCGGTTCATCCAGCCGGTCAAGGTCAATTCGAAAGTCCGATTGAAGGTCGACATGGTCGAAGTCACCGAGAAAAAACCCGGCCAGTGGCTGCTCAAGGCTACCGCGACACTGGAGATAGAGGGCTCGGACAAACCGGCCTATATCGCCGAGCCGCTGTCACTCTGCTTCGTCTGATCATCCCGGATGCGAAGCAGCGCACGCTGTTTCGCGTCACGTCTCTATATATGCGATGCATAGCTGCGGCATACTCGGTCGCCTAATTGCCCGGATCCCGCTATGCGCTCAATCGCTCGACTTGCACCCCTTGCCCTGACCCTGATGCTCACCGCTTGCGGCGACGGCGAATCGCTGTTGCCGCCGGATGCGCGCCTGCCCGATGGCGGACGCTATCGCGGCGAACTGGTCGACGGCTTGCTGCAGGGTCAGGGCCGCGTCGACTACCCCAACGGCAGCTGGTACGCCGGGCAGTTCGACAAGGGCCAGTGGCACGGGCAAGGCGAATGGCACGGCAGCAATGGCGAGGTCTATCGCGGCCAGTTCCAGCAAGGTCTGTTTGACGGCCAGGGCAGCCTGAGCACTCATGCCAGCAGTTACACCGGCGGTTTCAAGCAGGGCCGGCGCGATGGCGAAGGTACGCTGAAAGAAAACGGCATGACCTATCGCGGCGAATTCAAGGCTGACCAGTATTCCGGCCTCGGCCGTCTGGAGATGGACGACGGCAGCTCCTATCAAGGCCAGTTCGCCCACGGCAAACCCAACGGTGAAGGCCAGCGCGGCGACGCCAGCGGCAATGCGTTCACGGGGCATTTCGTCAACGGTCAACTGGAAGGCAACGGCACTTACACCAGCGCCGACGGCGATATCTACGTTGGCGGTTTCAAGAACAATCAACTGCACGGCAAGGGCCGCTACGAGAATGCCGACGGCGACGTCTGGCTCGGCCAGTTCAAGGAAGGCGCGCTGAGCGGCAAGGGCGAATTGATCGGCGCTGACGGCAGCCATTACATCGGTGTGTTCAACGACTGGCGATTCACCGGCCAGGGCCGTTTGAACCTGTCCGACGGCAGCTTCTACGTCGGCGGCTTCGACAACGACAGCTACTCCGGCCGCGGCACGCTGGTGCTGACCGATGGTAGCGTGCTCAGTGGCACCTGGATCAACGGCCAGCGTGTGCGAGACGCCGACGGCAAATTGCTGCCCGACACCCTCGAGCTCGGTTTGCTCGCCCAGGGTCGTCTGCTCGACGAGGCGCTGTCGGCAATCCCGGCCTCGACCCCGGCGGTCGAGTTGTACACCCTGACCCTCGGTGGCGATGGCAAGCAAAGCGTGTTTCTGCGCGAATCCGACTACGTCGCCAACATGCTCAACACACGCTTCGGCGCCTTCGGCCAGATCCGTCTGGTCAATCACCGCGACCACCTCGGTGACCGGCCGATGGCCACCCGCGAGAACCTGCGCCGCGCCGCGCAAACCCTCGCCGAACGCAGCGGGCCGGAAGATCTGCTGTTCATTTATCTGACCAGCCACGGCACCGCCGAGCATGAACTGGTGCTCGATCAGCCGCGCATGGAACTGGCCGACCTGCCCGCCGATGAACTCGCCGCGGTGCTCGCGCCGCTCAAGCATCGCGACAAGGTCATCGTGATTTCCTCGTGCTATTCCGGCGGTTTCATCCCGGCATTGAAGGACGAACGTACGCTGATCATGACCGCCTCGCGTGCAGATCGGGTGTCGTTCGGCTGTTCGGAAGAAGCCAATTTCACTTACTTTGGCGACGCCCTGTTTGCTCAGGCGCTGAACCAGACCGACGATCTGGAACAGGCTTTCAAACTGGCCAAGGCCACTGTCGCCGAACGCGAATTGGCCGACGGTTTCGAAGCCTCGGAGCCGCAGATCTGGGCACCGAAGACCGTGCTGTCGCACTGGCAACTGCTGCGTAAACAGCAAGCGCGCAAAGCTTTGCAAAGCAGCGCATTGAACGACGCGGCGACAAAAGGCAACTAAGCTGAACAGTATCAAGGGAGAGACACTATGTACTTGACGCCTCAGCACGTATTGCTTGCCGGAGCCACCGGACTGACCGGTGAACATCTGCTCGACCGTTTGCTCAACGAGCCAACGATTACCCGTGTCCTCGCCCCATCACGCCGGCCGCTGGCCGAGCATCCGCATCTGGAAAACCCGGTCGGCGACCCGCAGACGTTTCTGCCGCAGCTCAGTGGCCGGGTCGATATCGCTTATTGCTGCCTCGGCACCACGATCAAGCAGGCCGGCTCCGAAGAAGCCTTTCGCGCAGTGGATCTGGACATGGTCGTGGCGTTTGCCAAACGAGCGCGGGAGATGGGCGCGCGGCACCTGATCGTGATCAGCGCGATTGGCGCCGATCCGAATTCCTCGGTGTTCTACAACCGCGTCAAAGGCGAGATGGAACAGGCCCTGCGCGCGCAGGACTGGCCGCAACTGACCATTTGCCGACCTTCGCTGCTGCTCGGCGAACGCATTGAACCGCGTCTGGCCGAACAACTGGCCGGGCCGTTATCGAAGCTGATTCCGGGGAAATACCACGGCATCGAAGCCTGCCAACTGGCACGGGCGATGTGGCGCCTGGCGCTGGAAGAACAGGATGGGGTGCGGGTGATCGAATCGGATGAGCTGCGCAAGTTAGGCAAATAACTCTGGGACTTTCAGAACCAAAAGATCGCAGCCTTCGGCAGCTCCTACAGAAGACCCCATTCCCCTGTAGGAG
>NZ_QETJ01000060.1:0-28866 GCF_003105095.1 Pseudomonas sp. NDM
CGGTGTGTCAGTCGACGCGATGCTGAACGTGCCGACGCCATCGCGAGCAGGCTCACTCCTACAGGGGGACTCGGTGATTATTCGCCGGTGGCAATGCCGCGCGAAGGCTGATTGATCCATTCGCTCCACGATCCTGCATACAGCGCGCCCAGCGGATAGCCGGCCAGACACAGTGCAAACAGGTTGTGACACGCCGTCACCCCGGATCCGCAGTACGCGACCAGCTCCGACGGCGAGCGATCGCCCAGTTTCGCAGCGAAACGCTGCTTGAGCTGCTCCGCCGGCAGGAATCGTCCGTCGCTGCCGAGGTTATCGGTGAACGCCGCACATTGCGCCCCGGGAATGTGCCCGGCGACCGGATCGATCGGTTCCACTTCGCCCTTGAAGCGCGGCAAGGCGCGGGCGTCGAGCAGGGTCAGCGTTGGCTGGGTGAGGCGTTGCTGCAATTGCTCGGCGCTGAGCAGCAGGCTCATGTCCGGCTCACCGCTGAAGTTACCCGGCGTCACGCTCGGCGGATCCAGGCTCAGGGGCAGACCGGCGGCGTGCCAGGCCTTGAGCCCGCCATCGAGAATGAACACGCCGTCGCGCTTGCCCAACCATGCAAGCAACCACCACGCCCGTGCCGCGTAGGCACCCGGGCCGTCATCGTACAAAACCACATCGCTGTCATTGCTGATGCCCCAGGCTTGCAGGCGTTCGATCAGCGCCGCCGGCTCGGGCAACGGATGACGTCCGGTCACGCCCCTCTCGACCTTACCGCTCAGATCACGCTCCAGATCGGCGAAACTTGCCCCGGCAATGTGCCCTTCGGCGTAGCTGCGCTGGCCGTAGTCCGGATCTTCAAGGGCGAAACGACAATCGAGAATCACCAGCCCCGGCTGCTCTTTGCGAGCGTCCAAAGCTTGTGGGCTGATCAACTGCGCAATCGACATATCGGGCTCCTGTGGCATTCGGCTGAACGGTTTATTTCACGTCTTCAAGGGCCTGCGCCAGCGGCACATAGAACTCGTCGAACAAAGCATTGACCTCATCACGCGCCTGATCGGTGACAAACCCCGCTTCCAGCACCAGTACCTGATACACGCCGCGCTTCACGGCCTGTTCGCTGAGGTGGTTGGAGTTTTCCCGTGTGGTGCACAGAAAGCGTACCCACGAGGTCAGGATGATCCACGCGTTGAGGGTCAGCGATTCGATCTGTACGCGGTCCATTTTCAGGATGCCGGCGGCGACGAAGCCTTCGTAGATGGCTGCGCCCTGGATCACGCAACGCTGGGAGAAACGCCGATACCGCGCGGCCAGTTCCGCATCGCTGTCGAGCAGATGCTCGAGGTCGCGATGCAGAAACCGGTAGCGCCACATGGCCGAAAGCAGTTCCTTCAAATAGAAACGCTTGTCCTCGACCGTTGCGGGGCGGCCCTGGGGCGGACGCAGAAAGCTGTCTACCAGGGCTTCGTACTCACTGAACAACACGGCGATGATCGCCTGCTTGTTGGGGAAGTGGTAGTACAGGTTGCCCGGAGAAATCTCCATGTGCGCGGCGATGTGGTTGGTGCTGACGCTGCGCTCGCCCTGCTGATTGAACAGCTCCAGGCTGTTCTGAACGATGCGCTCGCTGGTTTTTATTCGTGGGGCCATGGCTTGAGCTTTAATTCAGAGTGCGTAGACGGCGCATCTTACGACCTAACCGGAAATGGATAAAACACTGACGTGCGCGGAAGTCGTTTGACTTTCTAGAGCATCGACTCTAAAAAGTGCTCATTACAACAAAATCCGGAGCCTGCGATGACTGCCGACATTGCCTACCTGCAAACCCTGCAACAGCCTGCTGAAACCCTCGACCGGCAGTTCCAGGCGCAACGGGCGGCGTATGCCGCCAACCCGATGCCGCCGGCCGCGCAACGTCAGCAGTGGCTCAAGGCTTTGCGCGATCTGCTCAACGCCGAGCGCCAGGCACTGATCGAGGCGATCAGCGCCGATTTCAGTCACCGCAGCGCCGACGAAACCCTGCTCGCCGAACTGATGCCGAGCCTGCACGGCATTCACTACGCCAGCCGTCATTTGAAGAAATGGATGAAGCCCTCGCGGCGCAAGGTCGGCATGGCGTTCCAGCCGGCTTCGGCGAAAGTGGTCTATCAGCCGCTGGGCGTGGTCGGTGTGATCGTGCCGTGGAACTACCCGCTGTATCTGGCCGTAGGGCCGATGGTCGGCGCGCTGGCGGCGGGCAATCGGGTGATGCTCAAGCTCAGCGAGTCGACCCCGGCGACCGGGCTGCTGCTCAAGCAATTGCTCGCGCGGATCTTCCCTGAAGACCTGGTCTGCGTGGTGCTGGGCGAAGCGGATGTCGGCATGGCGTTCTCGCGTCTGCCTTTCGATCATCTGCTGTTCACCGGTTCCACCAGCGTCGGCAAACACGTCATGCGTGCGGCGGCGGAGAACCTGACGCCAGTGACGCTGGAACTGGGCGGCAAGTCGCCGGCCATCGTCTCCAGAGACGTGCCATTGAAGGACGCCGCCGAACGCATCACCTTCGGTAAAACCCTCAACGCCGGGCAGACCTGTGTCGCCCCCGACTATGTGCTGGTGCCGGAAGACCGCGTCGGCGCTTTCGTCGAGGCCTATCGTCAGGCCGTAAAAGGCTTTTACCCGACCCTGGCGGACAACGCCGACTACACGGCAATCATCAACGAACGCCAGTTGGCGAGGCTCAATGCTTACATCAGCGACGCGACCAGCAAGGGCGCGCTGCTGATCCCGTTGTTCGAACAAGGCCAGGGCCGGCGCATGCCGCACAGCGTCCTGCTGAATGTCAGCGACGAGATGAGCGTGATGCAGGACGAAATCTTCGGCCCGCTGCTGCCGATCGTGCCTTATCGCGATCTGGAGCAGGCATTCGCTTACATCAATCAGCGCCCTCGTCCTCTGGCTCTTTACTACTTTGGCTACGACAAGCGCGAACAGCATCGCGTGCTGCACGAGACCCACTCCGGCGGTGTGTGCCTGAACGACACCCTGCTGCACGTCGCTCAGGACGATATGCCCTTCGGTGGCATCGGTCCGTCAGGCATGGGCCATTACCACGGCCATGAAGGTTTCCTGACCTTCAGCAAGGCCAAAGGCGTGTTGATCAAACAGCGTTTCAACGCGGCCCGGCTGATCTACCCGCCATATGGCACATCGATTCAGAAACTGATTCAGAAACTGTTCATCCGCTAAACGCTGTCGACCCGGGTAATAACAACAATGCACCCAAGCCTGACTGAAACACCCGCCCTGTCGCGCCGTGGCCTGCTGAAATTCAGCCTCGGCGCCACGGCGTTTCTCGCCACCGCCGGCCTTGGCGCCAGCCTGACTGGCTGCTCGTCGAGCGTCAGCGCCAACGGCTTTGTCAGTTTGCGCGACGGCGATCTGCTGTTTCTGCGCGCGCTTATCCCGGTGATGCTCGACGGTGCTGTGGCGGCGGAGAAAATGCCCGCAGCGGTCGACGGCACACTGAAGTCGCTGGACTACAGCCTCGATCACCTGTCGCCGGAAATGCTCAAGCTCACTCGACAACTGTTCGATGTGCTCGGCATGGCCGTGACCCGTGGGCCGCTGACCGGAATCTGGGGCAGCTGGGAAAACGCCAGTCCCGACGCGATGCGGCAGTTCCTTGAACGCTGGGAGAACAGTTCCCTGAGCCTGCTGCGCATGGGCCACAGCTCGTTGCAGCAGATGGTAATGATGGCCTGGTACACCCGCGCCGAATCCTGGGCGCATTGCGGTTATCCCGGGCCGCCTACAGTTTGAGATCGGCGTCGCGCCCTTCGCGAGCAGGCTCGCTCCCACAGGAAAAGGCATTTCAAATGTGGGAGCGAGCCTGCTCGCGAAGAGGTCGGCCGCCACACCGCCGCATCCAAAAATAATAAAGAGAACCTGATCGATGCCCGTACCCGACCCCTTCCGCGAAGGCCTTGCCCGAGGCTGGAAAACCTACAACGGCGCGCAACTGAGCGACGACCTCACCCTCCAAGCCGATGTGGCGATCATCGGCAGCGGCGCCGGCGGCGGCACCACAGCGGAAATCCTCAGCGCAGCCGGCTACAAAGTCCTGCTGATCGAAGAAGGCCCGCTGAAAACCAGTTCGGACTTCAAACTGCTCGAGGACGAGGCCTACAGCAGCCTGTATCAGGAAGGCATCGGGAGGATGAGCAAGGACGGCGCAATCACTATCCTGCAGGGCCGCGCAGTCGGCGGCACGACACTGATCAACTGGACCTCAAGCTTTCGCACACCCGAACCGACCCTCGAACACTGGGCCAGGGAACACAACGTCAAAGGCCATAGCCCGGAAGAGATGGCGCCGTGGTTCGAAAAAATGGAGCAGCGCCTCGGCGTCGCCCCATGGATGGTGCCGCCTAACGCCAACAACGACGTGATCCGCAAAGGCTGCGAGCAACTCGGCTACAGCTGGCACGTGATCCCGCGCAACGTGCGTGGCTGCTGGAATCTCGGTTATTGCGGCATGGGCTGCCCGAGCAACGCCAAGCAATCGATGATGGTCACGACCATCCCGGCGACGCTGGAAAAGGGCGGCGAGCTGCTGTATCTGGCGCGGGTGGAGAAGCTGCTGATCAGCGGCGACAAGGTTACCGGGCTGCATTGCGTGGCAATGGACGAACGCTGCGTCGAGCCGACCGGGCGCAGCATCACGGTCAAGGCGCGGCATTACGTGCTGGCCGGCGGCGGCATCAACAGCCCGGCGTTGCTGCTGCGCTCGGACGCGCCTGATCCGCATGCGTGCCTGGGCAAGCGTACCTTCCTGCATCCGGTGAACATGTCCGCCGCGCGTTTCGCCGAGGTGGTCAATCCGTTTTACGGCGCGCCGCAGTCCATCTATTCCGACCATTTCCAGTGGAAGGACGGCACCACCGGTCCGATGGCTTTCAAGCTCGAAGTGCCACCGCTGCACCCGGCGCTGGCGGCCACGCTGCTCGGCGGTTTTGGCCGAGAGAACGCGCAACACATGGCCGACCTGCCGCACACCCACGCGATGCTGGCGCTGCTGCGCGACGGCTTTCACCCGGACAGCAGCGGTGGCTCGGTGGAACTGCGCGGCGACGGCTCGCCAGTGCTCGACTATCAGGTCTCGCAGTACGCCTGGGACGGTTTGCGCCGGGCCTTTCACGTTATGGCGGAAATCCAGTTCGCCGGCGGCGCGCAAGCGGTGATGCCGATGCATGCCGACGGTCGCTATGTGAAGACACTGTCTGAGGCCCGCTCGCTGATCGATGGATTGAGCCTGGAGTTGTACCGCACGCGACTGGGCAGTGCCCACGTCATGGGCGGTTGTGCGATGGGTGAAGATCCGAACAGTGCGGTCGCCGACAGCCTCGGTCGCCATCACCAGCTCAGTAATCTGTCGATCCACGACGGCTCGCTGTTCCCCACCAGCATCGGTGCCAACCCGCAACTGTCGGTGTATGGCCTGACCGCGCAACTGGCAACGGCCCTGGCGGATCGACTGAAAAATCCATGAAAAAGCAGCCTGTTCCTATCGTCTATAGTGCTTTCTTACCGAACAGGCGACTTGGCCGACCGGGAAGGCTGCGATACCATCCGACTCCCCAACGGACTCCCGCCAGGACGACGCGATGAACCGAGTGTTGTACCCAGGTACCTTCGACCCTATTACCAAGGGCCATGGCGATCTGGTCGAACGCGCCTCGCGCCTGTTCGATCACGTGATCATTGCGGTCGCCGCCAGCCCGAAAAAGAACCCGCTGTTCCCGCTGGAACAACGGGTCGAACTGGCTCGCGAGGTCACCAGACACCTGCCCAACGTGGAAGTGGTCGGTTTCTCGACGCTGCTTGCGCATTTCGCCAAAGAGCAGAACGCCAATGTGTTCCTGCGTGGTCTGCGCGCGGTGTCGGACTTCGAATACGAATTCCAGCTGGCCAACATGAACCGTCAACTGGCGCCGGATGTGGAGAGCCTGTTTCTCACACCGTCCGAGCGTTATTCGTTCATTTCCTCGACGCTGGTGCGGGAGATTGCCGCGCTGGGCGGTGATATCAGCAAGTTCGTTCACCCGGCCGTGGCCGACGCACTGACCCTACGCTTCAAAAAGTAGGAGCTGTCGAAGGCTCGGGCTGCGATTAGACGATCTTTGTTTGTAGGAGCTGCCGAAGGCTGCGATCTCTGTTTTGCAGCCCTTGATCGCCCCCGCGTGCACTGCGCTCGCCAATGCGGCACAATTGCGCGCATTGATTTATAGCGCCCGGGCCTGCTGCCCCGGCTGGAGTTAGCATGTCCCTGATCATCACCGACGATTGCATCAACTGCGACGTCTGCGAACCCGAGTGCCCGAACGCCGCCATTTCCCAAGGCGAAGAGATCTACGTGATCGACCCGAACCTGTGCACCCAGTGCGTCGGCCACTATGACGAACCGCAGTGCCAGCAGGTCTGCCCGGTGGATTGCATTCCACTGGACGAAGCCCATCCGGAGACTGAAGAGCAGTTGATGGAGAAATACCGCAAGATCACCGGTAAGGCCTGATCTCTTCAGTGCCCGTCTGGCCCTCTTCGCGAGCAGGCTCGCTCCCACATTTTGCAATGCATTCCCCTGTGGGAGCGAGCCTGCTCGCGAATGGGCCATCAGCCACACCGCTGAAATCCGATCAGCTCACTCGCGCTGTTCGAACCCCTCCCCCGTACACCCCAGACACCGCACAAACGCTGCTTTCGCCGGGTCGACCACCAGCGCCTGTCCGGCATCGCCAACACCGCCACCCAGCGCGGTAAACGGCAGCGACACCACAAACGCTCCCGCACCGATCACCGTCGCCACCACCAGCAAGGGTCGAGCAATCAGCAGGTCGCCGAGCATGGCGTACGCCGGGGGATTCTGGATGGTGTAACGGGGGTCACCGCTGCCGCTTTCCGAGGCCTGAACGAGCAGGCTGGAACACAGCAGCAGCGTGACGAAGAAGACTTGCAGGACTTTCATGGCACGATCCTTCGGGCTGAACAGTGAGACTTCTCACTATAGACCCAAGGATTTTTCAGGTCTGGCAGCGCGGGCAAAACACGCTGGCGCGCTGGCCAAGCTTCACTTCGCGCAGGCCGGTGCCGCAGACCTTGCAGTGCTGACCGCCGCGGCCGTAGACAAACAGTTCCTGCTGGAAATAGCCCGGCTGACCGTCACCGCCAATGAAGTCGCGCAACGTTGTGCCGCCCCGCTCGATGGCAGCGGCAAGGATGCGTTTGATTTCGATCGCCAGTTTCAGATAACGCCCGCGGGAAATGCCCCCCGCTTCCCGGCGCGGATCGATACCGGCGGCGAACAGCGCTTCGGTCGCGTAAATATTGCCGACTCCGACCACCACCGCGTTGTCCATGATGAACGGCTTGACCGCCATCGCGCGGCCGCGTGACAGCTGGAACAAGCGCTCGCCATCAAACAGATCGGTCAGCGGCTCCGGACCGAGGCGAATCAGCAGCTCGTGATTGAGCGGGTCGGTGCTCCACAGCATCGCGCCGAACCGTCGCGGATCGGTGTAACGCAGGGCCAGTCCCGATTCCAGTTCGATGTCGACGTGTTCGTGCTTCAACGCCGGCAACCCCGCCTCGACCAGGCGCAGATTGCCCGACATGCCCAAGTGACTGATCAGCGTGCCGATCTCGGCGTTGATCAACAGGTACTTGGCCCGCCGCTCGACCAGCACGATGCGCTGCCCGGACAGGCGCACATCGAGGTCTTCCGGGATCGGCCAGCGCAGACGCCGGTCGCGGACGATGACCCGGCTGACGCGCTGGCCTTCAAGGTGCGGGGCAATTCCGCGACGGGTTGTTTCGACTTCCGGCAGTTCAGGCATGGTGTCCTCGGATCAATGCGCGCCGAGGTCGCGAATCGTTTGTTTGAGCGTTTCGAAGTCGTAGTCCGACAGACCGACGTAATCCAGCACCAGCGGGCCAACGGCATTCCACTCGAAATCTTCGCTCTGGTTGCCGAGCACCCGATAAGAGGCGCAGATGTGCTCGGCCATTTTCAGGATCGCCAGGAGATTTTTCAGTTGGCTGTTCTTCGACGATTCATCGTTGAAAATCGCCAGCGCGTTGTGGTGGTTGGCGATGGCGGCGCTGACATGCTCCGGCAGGCGCCAGGACTTGGCGGTGTAGTAACCGACCACGGCGTGGTTGGTGTTGAACACGCGGTTTTCCGTATCCACCACACGGCAGTCCGGGCTGGCGCTGGCGTAAGCCTCTTCCAGCACGGTCATGTAATTGGGGAAGCGCTGCAGCATCAACGGCACGCCGCAATCGTGGAACAGGCCCAACGCATAGGCTTCATCACCGGCCTGAGTGCCGATGCGCTTGGCCAGGGTCAGGCAGGTCATCGCCACATCCTGCGCGGTGTCCCAGAAACGGTTGAGGGTGACGATGGTGTCGTCGTTCATCTCGCCCTTGATCGACTGCGCGTTGATCAGGTTGATGATCGAACGGCTGCCCAACAGGTTCACCGCCCGCTGGATCGAGGTGATCTTGTTGCTCAGGCCGTAATACGGCGAGTTGACGATTTTCAGCAGCGCGCCGGACAGGCCGGGATCCTGGGAGATCAGTTTGGCGATCACCTCCAGGTCCGGGTCGGGCATGTACTGCTCCATTTGCAGATCCACCATGATCTGCGGTTGCGCCGGCACACTGATGCCTTGCAGCGATTGTTGAATCTGTTCGGTGGTCAGCTCTTGGGACATAAGTACACACTCCGGGGCAGGCGGCGATTCTAACCGCTGAAACGGCAGGGCGACACACCGATGGGCACATCGCCGGAACTTTCATCCGCGCTCAGGCTTCGGACTCTGTAGGGCGCATCGGACCTCGATGGTTCGCTGCGAAGGCAAAATCTCCACAGACTCAGGAGCTTACCGATGGCAACTTCCCTCAATGGCAAACGCGTCGCTATTTTGGTTACCGATGGTTTTGAACAAGTCGAGCTGACCGGTCCCAAGGATGCCCTGGAGCAGGCCGGCGTGCAGGTCGATATCCTGTCGGCCGAGACCGGCACGGTCAAAGGCTGGAACCATGACAAACCGGCGGACGACTTCCCCGTCGCCAACACCTTCCAGGCGGTGAGCATCGATCAATACGATGCCGTGCTGCTGCCGGGCGGTGTGCAGAATTCCGATACCATCCGCATTGATCAGGATGCTCAGCATCTGGTCAAGACCGCCGCATCGGCGGGCAAGCCGATTGCCGTGATCTGTCATGGCAGCTGGCTGCTGATCTCGGCGGGGCTGGTCAATGGCAAGACCATGACCAGCTACAAGACCGTCAAGGACGATCTGGTCAATGCCGGCGTCAACTGGGTCGATCAGGAAGTGGTCAAGGACGGCAACCTGATCAGCAGTCGCCAGCCGGATGATGTGCCGGCGTTCAGCCAGGCCCTGATTGACGCACTGGCTGCGTAATCTTCGCGGTCCCGTTCGCGAGCAGGCTCGCTCCCACACTTGAAATGCATTCCCCTGTGGGAGCGAGCCTGCTCGCGAAGGCATCATCAGCGTTTCATCGCATCCTCAGCCCGGCGCAAACCGCAACACGCTATACTCCCGCTCTTTTTTCCGGAGCGACGTCATGTCCCTGCCTAGCCTGCGCCTCACAGCCAACGCCGACCGTCGCCTGCGCAACGGCCACTTGTGGGTCTACAGCAACGAAATCGACGTGGCCGCCACGCCTCTGCACGGCTTCAAGGCCGGCGATCAGGCGGTGCTCGAAGCCGCCGGTGGCAAGCCGCTGGGCATCGTAGCGATGAGCCCGAACAACCTGATCTGCGCGCGTCTGCTCTCGCGCGACATCAAACTGGCACTGGACAAGTCGCTGCTGGTGCATCGCCTGAACGTCGCGCTGTCGTTGCGCGAGCGTCTGTTCGACAAGCCGTTCTACCGTCTGGTCTACGGCGATTCCGACCTGCTGCCGGGTCTGGTGGTCGATCGTTTCGGCGACATCCTCGTGGTGCAAATCGCCTCGGCGACCATGGAAGCGCACAAGGACGACGTGATCGCAGCGCTGACCCAAGTGCTCAAGCCAAGTGGCATTCTGTTCAAGAATGACTCCGCCGCCCGCGACGCCGAAGGTCTCAACCGCTACGTCGAAACCGTATTCGGTCTGGTACCGGAGTGGGTAGCGCTGGAAGAAAACGGCGTGAAGTTCGAGGCACCGGTCATTCAAGGTCAGAAAACCGGCTGGTTCTACGATCACCGTATGAACCGCGCGCGTCTGGCGCCCTACGCCAAAGGCAAACGCGTGCTGGACCTGTACAGCTACATCGGTGGCTGGGGCGTGCAGGCCGCGGCGTTCGGCGCCAGCGAAGTGTTCTGCGTCGACGCCTCCGCATTCGCCCTCGACGGTGTAGAGCGCAACGCTGCGCTGAACGGTTTCGCTGACAAGATGACCTGCATCGAAGGCGATGTCTTTGAAGCGCTGAAGGAACTGAAAGCCAGCGAAGAGCGTTTCGACGTGATCGTTGCCGATCCGCCAGCGTTCATCAAACGCAAGAAAGACATGAAGAATGGCGAAGGCGCCTACCGTCGTCTGAACGAGCAAGCCATGCGCCTGCTGACCAAGGACGGCATTCTGGTCAGTGCTTCGTGCTCCATGCACCTGCCGGAAGATGATCTGCAGAACATCCTGCTGACCAGCGCCCGTCACCTGGACCGCAATATCCAGATGCTCGAGCGTGGCGGCCAGGGCCCGGATCATCCGGTGCATCCGGCCATCGCCGAAACCCGCTACATCAAGAGCATCACCTGCCGTCTGCTGCCCAACAGCTGAATGCGGTTGAACACGGGGAGCCACTGAGCTCCCCGTTTTTTTGCGTCACCTTCCCGCCTTTTTTCACACTCGCCATGAGTGTCTTGTCGTCTTCCTACAATTATCTTCCAACTTCCTTGCAGGACGTTTCGCCACGCCTGTTAGTTATGGAAAATTAACCTACACGGTAGATATCCAACACTAGATCACTCCGACAGAATTACTGGAATATTCCTACTTAATAACCCCTTGCCAATATTCGATTACAAACTATTATGAAGTTGTCGCCATGAGGCGACTTCAACTACTTATGAACAAGGAGTTCACATCATGAAAACCATTTATCTGGAAACAAACAAACTCGCCAACCTGGCCTTCCTGGTTGCAGCCAAAACCCGCTAAGCAAGTCTGGACGCCGGAGAGTGCCGGCACTCTGGCGTCCTTCAGACTTCCCTTGAGTGAATTGAATAAATGTATATCAGTCCTTTTCTATTTATATTGCCGCGCCCACCCGGACAGGTTGTATGGAACTATAAGACACATACTCAACACGAGCTTGATCTTGACTACTCCACTCGCCTCGCCCAACTTATAAACAACCCGAATCTGTATGACCCGCAAAACATAATAGACATACAACTTCTGGACGCGGGCATTCTAACCATTGCAAAAATAGACAGTCCGAATTGGGGCTGGGATGAGCTGTCGAAGATCTTTCACATCGGCACGCAAAACATCCCTTGCGAACATGTGCCGCAAAACATTCATGAGTGGTCAAGACAATACCTGGCGCACTGCCGCGAAGTATTGGCAACCCCGGAACCCGCCAATCCCAGAACGCGGCAATCAGCAGCAGCGCTTATCGCCCTGCCTGCACCGTGTGATGTGAATGCTGACAGCCTGACTCAGGCATTGCTGAAGCGGAAGACCTGCCGATCCTATACCGGTGCTGCGGTGACCCTGGACGAGGTCGGCACGCTTCTGTATTTCACCCTCGGCTATCTCCCCGCGCGGGAAAACGCGCACGACGACCCCGTCGCGCCAGGCCTCGGCGAACGCCGGAGCAGTCCGTCAGGCGGCGGCCTGAACGCCTGTGAGGGCTTTCTTCTCGCACAGAATGTCTCCGGGCTCGAACCCGGCATCTATGCCTATCACTCTGCGGAGCACGCCTTGAGCCGGGTCAATCCGCTGCCCGACCCAGAGCTGGGGCAATTGCTCGGCGGCCAGCATTTCATCAATAACCTGCCGCTGGGCCTGTTCATCACCGCGCGCTTCGATCGACTCTGGTGGAAGTATGAACATTCGCGCGCCTACCGCATGGCGTTCATTGATGCGGGTCATCTCTCGCAAACCTTTCAACTGGTGGCGACAACACTGGGGCTGAGTACCTGGCTGACGGGCGCGTTTGCCGACGCCCGGGTCGAAACCCTGCTCGGTCTCGAAGGCAGCGCCGAGCAGCCTTTGTTCTTCGTCGGGTGCGGAGAAAGCGATGGTCAGGCCATGTGCCAGGAAATGCGCGATCTGCTGTGCGGGGTACCGTCATGATTTCAACAGCGCTGGATGAGGGCGAAGCCCCGGTGTCATGGTCGCTTAAATTTACCCTTCCCGATTGGGAAAGCCGCGCGTCGGTTCGCAGCAGCACTCATGACTACCGGCTGCCGGCGAATGTCGAGCAGCAATTGCAAACGCGCTACTGGTTTCCCCCGGCCTTCCTGCCCTATCTGGCGCATCCCGCCATCCAGGCCAAGGGTCGCGAAACGCTGCATCGCCTGACCGCCAATCACCTGGTGTATTTCCTCGATTACACCACGCTGCTTGAACATCGCATCGTCAACCGTGCGGTGGAAGTCATCGTGCACCGGGAGCTGCCCATCTACATACCACTGCCGATGAAGCACGCGGCGCTGCAGCTATATACCGACGAGGGCTATCACGCACTGTTCTCAAACCAGATTGCCGAACAGATCGCCGCGCTCTACAACATCACCCGACGCCCTGTCATCCCCAGGCGCATCACCCGCATGAACGCCCTGATCGCGCGCGCGCCGGAGAAGAACCGCGCATTGGCCTGGTTTCTTCTTGGATTCGTCTCGGAAACCATCATTGCCCGGGAGCTGCTGGAGGTGTGTCGCGACACGCTGGTTTCCAGCGTGAACGACATGCTGCGCGATCACCTCGCCGACGAGGCCCGGCACAGTCGTTATTTTGCTGAAGCCTTCCATTACTTCTGGATCGCCATGAACAGTCGGCAACGCCTGTTCGTCAGCAAGACGCTGGTGGAGATCATTTCGATTTTCTTCGAAGCCGACGAAAGCTGGCTGCAACAAAGCCTGCGTTCAGTCGGTATCGCTGACAGCGACGTGATGGAAATCGTCGGCGGCATGGCGACGGTGCCGGCCAACCGCGCCCGTGCCCGCGCCGGCTGCAAACCGACACTGGAGGCACTGCACAAGGCCGGTTTCTTTGCACTGCCCCACAACCAGACACTGTTCGCCAAGGCAGGATTGATCGATGGATAAACACAGCCGGGTAGTTACCCGCCGCCAACAGCGCCGCGCCGTCAGCCTGTTGCTGGCAATGATCCTGCTCGGCGTGTTCCCGCTGGATGTGCTCTTGCCGTCCTTCCCGGCGCTGGCGGCACACTTTGATCGATCCCCGAGCGACATTGCACTCTCGATCAGTCTGTTCGCCGTGGGCATTGCGTTTGCCCAGCTGCTGATCGGTCCGCTGTCCGACGTGATCGGCCGCAAGGGTCTGCTGCTCGCCGGCATGACTGTGTCGCTGCTCGGCGCCCTTGGCTGTGTGCTGAGCAATGACTACACGCTGTTTCTGATTTTTCGGGTGATGCAGGCACTGGGATGCGGGTGCTTCGTGCTGTCCCAGGCTCTGGTGCAGGATCTGTTTGCAGGGAACGAGCGTGACCGCCTGCGAATCCTGATGGTCACCGCGACGGGGATCTTCATTTCGGTATCGCCGCTGGCGGGCACGTTTCTGCAAGCCACGTTCGGCTGGCGCGGCAGCTTCTGGTTGTTCATCGCCTTGGCCGCCGTGGTTCTGCTCAAGACCTGGCGACTGCTCGATAACAGCCGTCCTTCTCATGATGCCAACCGCCTGGGCTTCATCCAGTCCTACCAACGCGTCCTGGGCAATTTCGAATTTGTCAGCTGTTGGCTGATTTCCGCGTTCGCTTTCGCTTGCCACTTTTCCTTCATCGTCATTTCGCCGCTGATCTTCATGGAGCAGCTGCAAATGGCCCCCTACGATTTCGCCTTGATCCTGCTGATTTACGGCGCCTCCTATGTCTTCGGCGGCCTGCTCGCCAGCGCGTTGAACCGGCTTATCAATGCGCAACAGCAGATTTTCACCGGACAGAGTCTGATCCTGATTTCGGGTCTGGTGATGCTCTACCTGGCCGCCAACCATGAGCTGTCAGCTGCGACGGTGCTTGTTCCGATGCTGATCTGCACGGCGGGCACCACCATTTCCCGGCCACCGGCCACCTCCCGGGCCATGAGCCTGTTCACCGAAAACGCCGGCGCATCGGCGTCTGCCGGCAGCACCATCATCTTTATCTGTGGCGGGCTGGTCAGCGCCCTCATCAGCCTTGGCCCGACCAACCTGCAAGCGACGCTGGGCTACGGATTTGTGGCGCTGAGCGGCATATCCCTGCTGCTCAACAGCGTGATTGGCCGTCGCACCCGCAACCTGCGCAGTGATCCGGTAATGCCGGGGGGCGACCATTGACCCTGCCAGTCGTCACTGAGCGAGCGCATTGGGCACGGGAACAACGCTTTGCGCCATTCCCTCACGACGCCAGCGGTGTAGAATCGCCTCATTCATCGCCATTCATCCCCGGCGGGTTTATGAGCTCAGGCTGAGACCAGCGGCGATCCCGCAACGTCATCGGCAGCTTCCGGACACACGGCCATTTTTCGGGTGTTTCAGAGGTCAACAGAAGCTCACTCCCCTTTAGTACGTGATTAGCCGCCCGGAGTGCTCCATGCCAGATTACCGCTCGAAAACATCCACCCACGGCCGCAACATGGCCGGCGCCCGCGCACTGTGGCGCGCCACCGGGATGAAGGATGACGACTTCAAGAAGCCGATCATCGCCATCGCCAACTCGTTCACCCAGTTCGTCCCGGGCCACGTGCACCTGAAGGACCTGGGTCAACTGGTCGCCCGCGAGATCGAACGCGCCGGTGGCGTGGCCAAGGAATTCAACACCATCGCCGTCGATGACGGCATCGCCATGGGCCACGATGGCATGCTGTATTCGCTGCCGAGCCGCGAGATCATCGCCGACTCCGTCGAGTACATGGTCAACGCCCACTGCGCTGACGCCATCGTGTGCATTTCCAACTGCGACAAGATCACCCCGGGCATGCTGATGGCTGCACTGCGCCTGAACATCCCGGTGATCTTCGTTTCCGGCGGTCCGATGGAAGCCGGCAAGACCAAACTCGCCTCCCACGGTCTCGACCTCGTCGACGCCATGGTGATCGCCGCCGACTCCAGCGCTTCTGACGAGAAAGTCGCCGAGTACGAGCGCAGCGCCTGCCCGACCTGCGGTTCGTGCTCCGGCATGTTCACCGCCAACTCGATGAACTGCCTGACCGAAGCACTGGGCCTGGCCTTGCCGGGCAACGGTTCCACCCTGGCCACCCACAGCGACCGCGAACAACTGTTCCTGCAGGCCGGGCGCACCATCGTCGAGCTGTGCAAGCGTTACTACGGCGAGAACGACGACTCTGTGCTGCCGCGCAACATCGCCAACTTCAAGGCGTTCGAGAACGCAATGATGCTCGACATCGCCATGGGCGGTTCGACCAACACCATCCTGCACTTGCTCGCTGCTGCCCAGGAGGCCGAGATCGATTTCGACCTGCGCGACATCGATCGTCTCTCGCGCAGCGTGCCGCAGCTGTGCAAAGTCGCGCCGAACATCCAGAAATACCACATGGAAGACGTGCACCGCGCCGGCGGCATTTTCAGCATCCTCGGTTCGCTGGCCCGTGGTGGGCTGCTGCACACCGACCTGCCGACCGTGCACAGTCGCAGCATGGAAGAAGCCATTGCCAAGTGGGACATCACCCAGACCAGCGACGAAGCCGTGCACCACTTCTTCAAGGCAGGTCCTGCGGGTATTCCGACCCAGACCGCATTCAGCCAGTCGACCCGCTGGGAAACCCTGGATGACGACCGTGAAAACGGCTGCATCCGCAGCTTCGAGCACGCTTATTCGAAAGAAGGCGGCCTCGCCGTGCTCTACGGCAACATCGCGCAGGATGGTTGCGTGGTGAAAACCGCCGGTGTCGATGAGTCGATCCACGTTTTCGAAGGCAACGCGAAGATCTTCGAAAGCCAGGACAGCGCCGTGCGCGGCATTCTTGCCGACGAAGTGAAGGAAGGCGACATCGTCATCATTCGCTACGAAGGCCCGAAAGGCGGCCCGGGCATGCAGGAAATGCTTTACCCGACCTCCTATCTGAAATCCAAAGGCCTGGGCAAAGCCTGTGCGCTGCTCACCGACGGCCGTTTCTCCGGCGGTACGTCCGGCCTGTCCATTGGTCACGCTTCGCCAGAGGCTGCGGCCGGTGGCGCGATCGGTCTGGTGCAGGATGGCGACAAAGTGCTGATCGACATTCCGAACCGCTCGATCAACCTGTTGGTCAGCGACGAAGAACTGGCGGCACGCCGCGCCGAGCAGGACAAGAAAGGCTGGAAACCGGTAGAGGTGCGTCCACGCAAAGTGACCACCGCCCTCAAGGCCTACGCCCTGTTGGCGACCAGTGCCGACAAGGGTGCTGTGCGTAACAAAGCGATGCTGGATGGGATATAAAACAGCTGCAAGCTGCAAGCCGTAAGCAAGAGCCGCCTTGCTCTTCCTTGCAGCTTGTAGCTTGCAGCTGCTTTATTGAATATCTTCAGGTTTGACGACCACCCAGTTCTTGTCCGCCGTCACCGGCAATCCTTCCTTGGCCTGCGCCGCTGCGTGCTTGGCCATCATGCCGTTGATCTGCGCCATGTACTTGTCCTTGCGGTTGATCCACAAGTGGATGCCGCCCTTGGCCACGTCGACATCATGGAACAGCATGTAACCGTCGCTGGTCGGGGTATCGCCGCCAACCAGTACCGGTTTTTTCCACTCGTCAATGTAGGTCAGGATCGCTGCGTGCTTACCGGCCATCCAGGTTGCCGGAGTCCACAGGTACGGAGTCAGTTCGAGGCCGAGGTTGGCCTTCTCGTCATATTTGCCGGCGGTGATCTGCTTGCGCGCGGTGGTCAGCTCGCCAGTCTTCTGATCCTTGAGCAGCAGTGAAACGCCAATGACGTTCTGCGGTTTGACGTTGTAGCCGTACTTGGGATCCGCCGCGACCATGCGCACCAGTTCCTCGGAGGCGGCGGTCATCACGTAGACCTCGATGCCATTCTCCATCAGCTTGTTGTACAGCTCCTGCTGACCGGTGAAGATCTTCGGCGGATTGACGTCCAGCTGCTTCACCACATCGCCTTCGTAATACGTCGCCGGCACCGGTTTGCCCGACGCCATCAACTCGTCGACATAACCCTTGAGTTCCTTGAGGGTGAAGCCGGAAAACACCTGCGCTACCCATGGGTAGCAGACCATGTCGTCGACTTCACAGAGCCGGTAGTAATAACTGAACAGGCTCTCCTTGTGCTCGGCGGTGTCCTTGAACGGCATCAGTTTCAGCGAGGGATCGAGTTTGTCGCGGGTGATCAGGCCCTTGTTTTCCATGAACGGCAGCAACGACTCTTCGAGGTCGTAGCGGTAACTGGTGTTGTCCATGTCGAACACCGCGTAGTTACCCTTGTTGGCGTTGGCCGCGATCATCGCGTCCAGCGCCTTGGCCTGATCTGCCGGCCAATGCTTGAGCTCCGTGGCGAAGACCTGACCGGTCAGGCCCGCAGCCAATGCCACAGCCAACAACGTGCGTGCAATTCTCATAGCGCTACTCCCCGATCCAAAGAGTTCGACGCTAACAAATAAGTGTGACAACCCTGGCCTGTCAGCGACCGCGTACGTCCCCTGCGCGTCAGCTGCATTGCCGACAGCGACACGCGCTTATTCCAAAAACGACGGACACCCTGCCATTTCGGTATTAAATCATTGCAAATCAAGCTGTTAGGCTTGCCGGTTCGCAGCAGCCCCGGATGGCTGTTGGCACAGTCTTTTCTGGAGTCCTCATGAATCTACCGCTGATTCTAAACCTGCTGGTGTTCCTCGCCCTGCTCTTCGGTCTGGCGCAAACCCGCCACACCACCTGGAGCCTGGCGAAAAAAGTCCTGCTTGCACTGGTCCTCGGCGTGGCGTTCGGCGTCGCCCTGCACACGATCTACGGTGCCGGCAACCCGGTACTGAAAGCCTCGATCGGCTGGTTCGATCTGGTCGGCAACGGCTACGTGCAGCTTCTGCAGATGATCGTGATCCCGCTGGTGTTCGCTTCGATCCTCAGCGCCGTGGCCCGTCTGCACAACGCCTCGTCGCTGGGCAAGATCAGTTTCCTGACCATCGGCACGCTGCTGTTCACCACCGCCATCGCGGCGCTGATCGGCATCGGCCTGACCAACCTGTTCGGCCTCACCGCTGAAGGTCTGGTCGCCGGCACTCAGGAAATGGCGCGCCTGCAAACCATTCAGAACGACTACGCCGGCAAGGTCGCCGACCTGAATGTGCCGCAGTTGCTGCTGTCGTTCATCCCGCAGAACCCGTTCGCCGACCTGGCCCGGGCCAAGCCGACCTCGATCATCAGTGTGGTGATTTTTGCCGCGTTCCTCGGGGTGGCTGCGCTGCAACTGCTCAAGGACGACGTCGAGAAAGGTCAGAAAGTGATCAACGCCATCGACACCCTGCAAGCCTGGGTGATGCGTCTGGTGCGTCTGGTGATGAAGCTGACCCCGTACGGTGTGCTGGCGCTGATGACCAAAGTGGTCGCCGGTTCCAACCTGCAGGACATCATCAAACTCGGCAGTTTCGTGGTGGTCTCGTATATCGGTCTGGGTCTGATGTTCGTGGTGCACGGCGTGCTGGTTTCGGCCGCCGGGATCAACCCGTTGCGCTTCTTCCGCAAGATCTGGCCGGTGCTGACGTTCGCCTTCACCAGCCGCTCCAGCGCCGCGACCATTCCGCTGAGCATCGAAGCGCAGACCCGTCGTCTGGGCATTCCGTCGTCGGTCGCCAGTTTCGCCGCATCGTTCGGCGCAACCATCGGCCAGAACGGTTGCGCCGGCCTCTATCCGGCGATGCTGGCGGTGATGGTCGCGCCAACGGTCGGCATCAACCCGCTGGATCCGCTGTGGATCGCGACGCTGGTGGCGATTGTCACGTTGAGTTCGGCAGGTGTCGCTGGGGTTGGTGGCGGTGCGACGTTCGCCGCCCTGATCGTGCTGCCGGCGATGGGCTTGCCGGTGTCACTGGTGGCATTGCTGATTTCGGTCGAGCCGTTGATCGACATGGGTCGCACGGCGTTGAACGTGAGTGGTTCGATCACCGCTGGGGCGATTACCAGCCAAGTCATGCAGCAGACGGATAAAGCGCTGCTGGATGCGGATGAGCACGCAGAGTTGGCCCAGGCTTAAGTAGCGCCTGACAGACCGCTATCGCGAGCAGGCTCACTCCTACATTTGGAATGCGTTCCCCTGTAGGAGTGAGCCTGCTCGCGATGCTTTTTAGGCTTTCTCCCAGACTTCGAAGCTGTACGCGGGTTTATCACCCTCTGCCGGATTCGGCACATTCGACACCAGCTTCCACTCGTTCAGATCAAACTCCGGAAACCACGCATCCCCTTGCGGGCACAGCGCCACGCGGGTCAGGTACAGACGATCGGCCTGCGCCAGCCCTTGCGCGTACAACTGCGCGCCGCCAATCAGCATCAGTTCATCAACGCCCTGGGCTTTCGCCCATTCCTCGGCGCGCGCCACGGCGGCTTCCAGCGACGGGTAGACCTCGGCGCCTTCGAGCTGCAGATCCGGCTGACGGCTGACCACGATATTCAAGCGACCAGGCAACGGCCGACCGAGCGAATCCCAGGTCTTGCGACCCATGATGATCGGCTTGCCGAGCGTGGTCGCCTTGAAGTATTTGAAGTCCCCCGGCAGGTGCCAGGGCATGCTGTTGTCGACGCCGATCACGCGGTTTTCACCGAGGGCTGCGATCAGGCTGAGGGGGAGTGATTTAGTCATGGCGGCGAGGATACCAGAGCCGCGCTTACCCCGATAAGCGCCACAGCGGTTATGCTCAGCGCTCGATTTAGCGACGGGACGCCGCGTGACTGAACTGACTCCACTGCAAAACCTCTGGCTCACCGAAACCATCCGCCTGCGCGAAGAACACGCGGGGCCGCTGGATGATCTGGAAGCCAATCGTCTGGCCCGCGCCGCTGGTGGCGATCTGCCGAGCCGCATTCAGCGCCGGGCGTTATGGCTGGCCGAGCGTGACGGACTGACTGCCGCCCTCAAGCATTGGCTGCAAGGCGCGCGCCTGGCGCTGGTGTTGTTGATGATTTTCGCCGTGCTCAGCGGCGCCGGTCTGGCTTTCGCCGCGCTCGGGCAGACGCCAGTGAATGTGTTCTGGGCGCTGGGCAGTCTGCTCGGGATCAATCTGCTTCTGCTGTTGAGCTGGGCGCTGGGGTTGATCTTCGCTGGCGACCACGGCGCCAGCCTTGGGCGCTTGTGGCTGTGGCTGAGTGAAAAATTCGCTCGCGACGCCAAAGCCGCGCAACTGGCGCCGGCCTTGCTGTTGCTGCTGCAACGCAAAAAACTCAATCGCTGGGCACTCGGCGCGCTGGTCAATGGCCTGTGGCTGCTGGCGATGCTCAGCGCGCTGATTTTGCTGCTGACGCTGATGGCCACCCGGCGTTACGGCTTTGTCTGGGAAACCACCCTCCTCGGCGCCGACACCTTTATCCACGTGACCCAGGCCCTCGGCTATCTGCCGTCGCTGCTGGGCTTTAACGTGCCCACGGAGGAGATGATTCGCGCCAGCGGCGATGGCGCACTGGATATTGAAAGCGCGCGACAGGCCTGGGCGACGTGGCTGGTCGGTGTGCTGGTGGTCTACGGCGTGCTGCCGCGCCTGCTGCTCGCGCTGTTCTGCCTGTGGCGCTGGAACAGCGGCAAAGCCGCGCTGCGCCTGGATCTGAACCTGCCCGGCTACGCGCAACTGCGCGAACGGTTGATGCCAACCAGCGAACGTCTCGGCGTCAACGACCCGGAGCCGGCGCAACTGCACCGCGTCGAAAGCAACGTCGGCGAGCTCGTCAGTGAAGGCGCGCTGCTGGTAGCGATCGAGTTGGACGAACAGCGCCCATGGCCACCGGCGCTGCCGAAAAATGTCAGCAATGCCGGCGTCCTCGACAGTCGCGAATCGCGGCACAAACTGCTCGAGCAACTCAGTCGCTTCCCACCGGCGCGGCTGGCGATCGCCTGCGATCCGCGACGCTCGCCGGATCGCGGCAGCCTCGCGCTGATCGCCGAACTGGCACGCAATGCCGGCGCCACCCGCATCTGGCTGCTGCAAGCGCCGCCCGGCGAAGCGCTGGATGGCCAACGTCTGGGCGACTGGCACGCTGCGCTGCAACAGCTGGAACTGCCGTTCGCCGATTGCGCGCCGATGAACTGGCTGGAGAGCGGACATGACTGATGCACGCAAAGCCCCGTTGAAACTCGCGGTGGTCGGCCACACCAACGTCGGCAAAACCTCGCTGCTGCGCACACTGACCCGCGATGTCGGCTTCGGCGAAGTCTCGCACCGGCCGAGCACCACCCGGCACGTCGAAGGCGCGCGCTTGTCGGTGGACGGCGAGCCGTTGCTCGATCTGTACGATACGCCAGGGCTGGAAGATGCCATCGCCCTGCTGGATTTTCTCGAACGTCTGGAACGTCCCGGCGAACGCCTCGACGGCCCGGCGCGGCTGGCGCGGTTTCTCGACGGCAGCGAGGCGCGCCAGCGTTTTGAACAGGAAGCCAAGGTGCTGCGGCAATTGCTCGCCTCGGACGCCGGTCTGTATGTGATCGATGCCCGCGAACCGGTGCTGGCGAAATATCGCGACGAGCTGGAAGTGCTCGCCAGTTGCGGCAAACCGCTGCTGCCGGTGCTGAATTTCGTCAGCAGCGCCAACCATCGCGAGCCTGATTGGCGCGAAGCACTGGCGCGGCTGGGACTGCATGCGCTGGTACGGTTCGACAGCGTCGCACCGCCCGAGGATGGTGAACGCCGACTGTATGAAAGCCTCGCCCTGCTGCTGGAAAATGCGCGACCACAATTGGAGCGGTTGATCGCCGATCAACAGGCCCATCGCCGAGCCCGTCAACACAGTGCCGCGCGCTTGATTGCCGAATTGCTGATCGATTGCGCGGCGTGCCGGCGCAGTGTGGTCAGCGAGCCTGAACAGGAACAGCAGGCGGTCAGGGAATTGCGCAAAGCCGTGCGTCAGCGCGAACAAAAGTGTGTCGAGGCGCTGCTCAAGCTCTACGCGTTTCGCCCGCAGGACGCGGCGGCCAGTGACTTGCCGTTGCTCGACGGGCGCTGGGGTGATGACCTGTTCAACCCGGAAACCCTGAAGCAGCTCGGCGTGCGCGTCGGCGGCGGCATTGCTGCCGGTGCGGCGGCCGGGGCTGGCGTGGATTTGTTGGTCGGCGGCATTACCCTCGGCGCAGCAGCACTGGCCGGGGCGATTGCCGGTGGCGCACTTCAAACCGCGCGCAGTTACGGCAGTCGTTTGCTCGGCAGGCTCAAAGGCCAGCGGGAATTGACGGTGGATGACGCCGTGCTGCGCTTGTTGGCGTTGCGTCAGCGGCAGTTGGTGTTGGCGCTGGACCAGCGCGGGCATGCGGCGATGGACAGCATTCAGGTGGCCACGCCTGTGGATAAGACCTGGCGCGAGGGCAAGCTGCCCGAAGCCTTGAGCAAGGCCCGTGCGCATCCGCAGTGGTCATCGTTGAATCCCCATGCGAAGTTGAATCAGGGGGAAAGGCAGGAGCAGGTTGAGGCGTTGGTTGATCGGGTGCTTGAGCTTTAGATCGCTCCCCCCTCACCCCAGCCCTCTCCCGGAGGGAGAGGGGGCCGACTGTGTTGCTCTTGGGTCATACACCGACCTGAGATATCCAGTCGAACTCAGGTTTGAAAAGCATGGAGATCAGCTCCCTCTCCCTCCGGGAGAGGGTTGGGGTGAGGGCTGCAATCATTCAGCCGACAACAAAACCTCAGCCTTGCGCCTTAGCACACTCAGATCCATCACCGGCACCGCCCTCTCCTTCGCCAACTCATCCCAGCGCCGTATGCGCAGACTCAGCGCACACAACGGATCAGCCGCAAACGCATCTGCCTCAGCCTCGCTCATCACCCCGCCCTGATATTCCAGCGTGCGCCGACTCGCCTCACTCAACTGCGCGTAATACCCCGGCTCACGCAACGTCAGATAACGCTTGGCCTGCACGTGATACTCCACCAGCCGCGCCAGCCGCTCGCTGAAACCCGCCTCACGCAGATAATCCGCACCGAGCCGTTCATGGCTGACCACGCCATAACCGCCCATGTTGTCCGCGCCTTCGGCACATAGATGGCCGATGTCATGGAAAAACGCCGCGAGCACCACTTCATCATCACAGCCCTCGGCCATCGCCAACTCGGCGGCCTGGGACATGTGCTCGAGTTGCGACACCGGCTCGCCGATGTAATCGCTGGTACCGAAGCGTTCATACAGGCCAAACACCCGGGCGATCACCTGCTCGTGATTCATGCCTCCTCCAGCAACTGCGCGATGTTGCGTTCGGCCAGCGCCGGGCCGACGCTCATGCCGACGCCGGTGTGCATCAGCGCCACGCTCAAACCCGGCGCCGGGCGCAGGAACGAGAACGGGCCGGGGCCGCGAGCGCCATAGACGCCCTGCCAGCGTTCGACCACTTGCAGCCGGCAGCCCAGGGTCTGCTCGGCGAGTTCCAGCATCCAGTCGTCAATCTGCTCGGCATTGAACGGTGAAGCGTCGCTGCCGTAGTGATGTGAGTCGCCGATGATCAGTTCGCCATAGGGTGTCGGGCTGATCAGCAGGTGGATGCCGTTGGCGTGCAGGTGCGGTTGTTCACGGAGGATCTGTGCCTGCACCGCCGCGGCTTCCGGCAAATCGGCGAAGGCGCCGTAGTGCACGCAGCTCAGACCAGTGAGCACGGCGTGTTGCAGATTGAAATCGAACTGCGGTTTGGCCCGGAGCATTTGCAAGCGGCAGACTTGCGGCTCAAGCGCGGCAATCGGCTCGGCGAGCAGGGTCTGATAATCATGGCCGGAGCAGACGATGATCTGCTTCGCGGTAAAACTGCCGGCGGTGCTGTGCAGATGTCCCGGCTCGACGTCGCGCACCAGGGTGGAAAAGTGAAACTCGACGCCGAGGTCGCGGCGCAGGTAGTCGATCAGTGCCGGGATGGCTTCGCGCGAGTACAGCTGTTGATCGTCAATGCCGTGCAGTGCGGCGCGGTGATGGCTGAACTGGCCGCCGTACACATCACGCAACGCGGTTGCGCGAAGCAGTTCGACGTTGTAGCCGTGCTCGATCGCGCGTCCGGCGCAGAACGCTTCGAGCAGGTGTTCTTCGGCTTCGCTGCGGGCGAACAGATAGGAGCCGTTGCGCTTGATCTGCAGTCCGGCGAGTTGCGCCCAGTCGCCCCAGATTTCGCGGCTGGCCTTGGCAAGGTCGAGCATGGTGCCGGGTGGCTGACCGGTGACCAGCGCCTGACCGAAGTTGCGCACCGAAGCGCCGAGGGGCGTACCGGTGCGTTCGAATACCGCGACCTTGAGACCGCGTTTGGCAGCGGCGTAAGCGTGGGACAGGCCGAGGATGCCGGCGCCGACGATGAGCAGGTCTTTGGGTTGTGTCATAGAGTCAATCCCGCTTTTGTGGCGAGGGAGCTTGCTCCCGCTCGGCTGCGCAGCAGTCGCAACTTCCGCAGATGTGGAGTGCCTGACACTACTCATTTGCAGAATTTGGCACCGCTTCGCGCTCCAGCGGGAGCAAGCTCCCTCGCCACAGGATGTGTGGGTCAGTTATTTCGCGACAACCTTCTCGGACTTGCCGTCATACCGCTTGCGCCATTCAGCCAGGATCTCGTCGCGATTCTTCGAGGCCCAGGCAAAGTCGTTCTTGATCAGGCGCTGCTCATAATCGGCTGGCAATTCGGTCTGCGGCTTGGCAATCCCCGGCTGTGCAAGAACAGCGAAGTTCTCTTTGTACAAGTCCATCGCCTCGGCGCTGGCGGAGAAGTCGGCGAGTTTCTTCGCCGCTTCTTCATGCGGGGTGCCTTTGATCACCGCTGTCGCCTCGATCTCCCAGCCCAGGCCCTCCTTCGGCAGGATGATGTCCAGCGGCGCGCCCTGGCGTTTCAGCTGCACGGCAGGGTATTCAAAGGAAATCCCGATCGGAAACTCCCCCGCCGCTGCCAGTTTGCAAGGCTTGGAACCGGAGTGAACGTACTGGCCGATGTTCTGGTGCAAGCCGTCCATGTAGGCCCAGCCCTGCTTCTCGCCGAAGGTTTGCAGCCAGGCGCTGACGTCGAGGAAACCGGTGCCGGACGACGCCGGATTGGGCATGACGATCTTGCCCTTGTATTCAGGCTTGGTCAGGTCCTGCCAACTCACGGGTTTGCTCAGCCCCTGCTTTTCGGCTTCGACGGTGTTGAAGCAAATGGTCGCCGCCCACACGTCCATGCCGACCCAGGCCGGCGGGTTGGCGGCGTCGCGGTAGTTCGCGCCGATCTTGCCGAGATCCTTCGGCGCATAGCTTTGCAGCATGCCCTGCTGATCGAGGATCGCCAGACTCGAAGCCGCCAGGCCCCACACCGCATCCGCCTGCGGCCGGGCTTTTTCGGCGAGCAGTTTGGCGGTGATGATCCCGGTGGAATCGCGCACCCATTTGATCTCGACGTCAGGGTTGGCCTTTTCGAAGGCTTCCTTGTAGGACTTCAACTGTTCGGCTTCGAGGGCGGTGTACACCGTCAACTCGGTTTTCGCCGCGAAGGCATTCAGGCTGAAAGTCGCGAGCACAGCAGCGGCCAGGGCCATAGGCTTGAACATGAGCGTTTTCCTGTAGGTGAGTTGAATCAGTGACCGGGGGCGGTTTGCCGCCAGGCCTGGGAACGGCGCAACAGGCCGCGCGAAGCCCACGCCAGCAGCAAGGACACGCCCGCCGAGGTGAACAGAATCAGGGTCGACATCGCTGCAGCGCCGCCGACGTTGCCGGCGTCGTCCATGTTCAGCACTGCGACCGCCGCGAGGATGGTGTCGGGGCTGTAAAGGAAGATCGCAGCGGAAACCGTGGTCATTGCCGAGACGAACAGGTAGCGCACGATGTCCAGCAGCGCCGGCAGGCAGATCGGCACGGTCACGCGCAGGTAATGCCGGTACAGCGGCGCCTTCAGCGACAGCGCCGCCGCTTCGAACTCGGCGTCGAGCTGGCGCAGCGCGGTGGTCGCGGTCATTTGTGCGGTGGTCAGATAGTGCGCAATGGTGCAGACGATCAGCAGCGTCATCGTCCCGTAGAGCACGTGCAGCGGATTGCCGCTGAGGTTGAAGAAGAAGACATAACCCAGGCCAAGCACCAGCCCAGGCACGGCCATCGGCACGAAACTGAGCAGGCGCAACGTCAGGTTGAGGCCGCGCTGGGTGCGGGTTTTCTCCATCAGGTAAGCGCCAGTGAAGATCAGCACGCTGCCAATCAGCGCCGTGCCCAACGCCATCTTCAAGCTGTTGCTGTAGGCGAGCCAGCCACCGCCGGCGGTCTCGTTGAACTGATAGTGGTTGAGCGACAGCGACAGGTTGTATGGCCAGAACTTCACCAGCGACGAAAACACCGCCATGCCGAACACCAGCAGCAGCGCGGCGCTGATCAGCAAAACGATCACCAGATAGCAGCCGTCGCGCAGCTTGGACGGCAGCGGTTTGAACACCTGCGCACGGCCGCTCATCGAGTCGCCTTGGCGGCGACGCAGCCAGGCATCGACACCGAAACTGAATAGCGCCGGCAGCAACAGCACCATGCCGATCAACGCGCCGCGACCAAATTGCTGCTGACCGACCACGGCTTTGTAGGCCTCCAGCGCCAGCACTTGATAGTCGCCACCGACCACCACCGGCACACCGAAATCGGTGATGGTCAGGGTGAACACCAGACAGAACGCTGCAAACACCGCCTGCCGGGTCGCCGGCCAGGTGATGCTGCGAAACGCCTTGGCCGGACTGGCGCCCATGCTCGACGCAGCATCGAACAGACGCGCATCGGCCAGCGACAATGCCGAGAGCAGAATCATCAGCGCATGGGGGAAGGTATAAATCACCTCACCCAGCACAATGCCCCAGAACCCGTAGATGTTGTCCGAGAGCAGCCCACGCAGCATGCCCTGGTTGCCGAACAGATAGACCAGCGCAATCCCCGGCAGCATCGACGGCGCCATCAGCGGCAGCAGGGAAATCCCGCGCCAGATGCCCTTCGCCGGAATCAGCGTGCGTTGCAGCGCATAGGCAAACAGGTAGGCCAGCGGTACGACAATGGCGGCGACGCTGAGGGAAACTTTCAGGCTGTTGCCGAGCAGCCAGTGGAAATTGGCGCTGGTCACCAACTCCTTAGCCGCGAGCCAGCCACCGCCCTGCCCGGCGTCATTGCTGAAACCGCGCCAGAAGATCGCCAGCAAGGGCAGCAGCACCGCGAGGCCGAGCAGCACCAGCAGGAGGATTTTCCCGCCGACCACGAACAGGCGATCACCGATCTCGGCTTTCGAGGACTGTCGCACCTGCTTGTGCGGTAGCGGCAGCGCGAGGTTGCTGTTCATTAGGCAAACACCTGCAGGCTGCGCGGCGGCAAGGCGACCATGATTTGCTGGGCGCCGAGGCGCGGCATGGCTTCCGGCGCGAGTTCGGCGAGCAGTGCGTGGCCCGGCAATTGGTCGAGTTCGAAGCTCATACGGCAGCGGTTGCCGAGGAAAGTGATCTCGCGAACCTTGGCCGGGAACAGGTTTTCTTCATGCACCAGCGGATTGACATTGATCGCCTCCGGGCGGCAGAACAGTCGACCCGAGGCGCTGTGCACGCTGCCATCGGCCAAGCGCAGATTCATCCCCCCGACCTTGGCGTGGCTGTCGCTGCTTCGCTGGAACGGCAACCAGTTGCCCTGGCCGACAAACTCGGCCACGAACGGCGTGGCCGGGCGGTCGTAGATTTCCTGCGGGGTGGCGTACTGCTCGACGCGACCGTTGTTCATCACCGCGATGCGGTCGGCCATCAACATCGCTTCGTCCTGATTGTGCGTGACCATCAGGGTGGTAATGCCGAGGTTGCGTTGCAACTGGCGCAGCTCGGTGCACAGATGCTCGCGAACCCGAGCGTCGAGGGCCGACATCGGTTCATCGAGCAATAATAGCGACGGGGCCGGCGCCAGGGCCCGAGCCAGCGCTACTCGCTGTTGCTGACCGCCGGACAATTGGCCGGGGTACTTTTTCTCACTTCCGGTGAGGCCGACCAGTTCCAGCATCTGACCGACGCGACGGCGCACTTCATCGCGCCCGCTGCCGGCGAGGCCGTAGGCAATGTTCGCCTCGACGGTCAGATTGGGGAACAGCGCGTAGGACTGGAACAGAATGCCGTAGTCGCGAGCTTGCGGGGCGAGGTGCGAGACGTCGCGCTCACCCAGATACAGCTCGCCGCTGTCCTGCTTCTCCAGCCCGGCGATGCAGCGCAGCAGCGTGGTCTTGCCACAGCCCGACGGGCCGAGCAGACACACCAGTTCACCGGCGGCGACATCGAGCGAAACGTTATCCAGCGCAGTGAACGCGCCGAAACGCTTGTGCACGCCGCGCACTTTCATCGGCGCACCGGGGTGGGTCAGGGCAATTGCGATGGCAGGATTCATGGACAGACCTCATCAAGCAGATGAGGCCAATCCTAGAGTTGTAATGCGTCCGTCATGTGGCAGCGAGGCCAAAATGGCTGATAGTGGTATTCGGGGATTTTGGTTGGAAGTCAAAAGATCGCAGCCTTCGGCAGCTCCTACATTGGAATGCGTCCACCTGTAGGAGCTG
>NZ_QETJ01000061.1:0-28696 GCF_003105095.1 Pseudomonas sp. NDM
CCGGGGCATTTTTATAAGCGCTGCAAATCGCTTTGCGTAGTAGCTGCCGCAGGCTGCGATCTTTTGATCTTGATCTTGATCTTCAAAAATCAAGATCAAAAGATCGCAGCCTTCGGCAGCTCCTACAGGGGATCTGTGTTGTGGCAAAAAAAACGCCCCCGGCCTTGCGACCGGGGGCGTTTTTCATGTGGCGGCGAAATTTATTTCGCTTTCACACCTTCGAACGAAACGTACAGCTCGACCGCATCAGACTTCGGACCGAGGTCTTTCTGCTTGCCGAAATCGGAACGCTTGATGGTGGTGGTGCCTTCAAAGCCGGCACGGTAGCCGCCCCATGGATCCTTGCCTTCGCCCAGGAAGGTCGCCTTGACGACAACCGGCTTGGTTACGCCCAGCAGAGTCAGGTCGCCGGTTACATCAGCGGTGTTGGCACCAGTGGATTTGACGCTGGTGGATACGAAAGTGGCCTTGCCGAACTTGCTGGCGTTGAGGAAATCAGCGCTGGCGATGTGCTTGTCGCGCTCGGCGTGGTTGGTGAACACGCTGGCGGTGTTGACGTTAAACTCGATCTTGCTGTCTTCAGGCTTGGCAGCGTCGAAGCTGAACTTGCCGTCGATGTCCTTGAAGGTACCGGTGATGAAGCTGTAGCCCAGGTGGCTGATCTTGAAGTCGACGAAGGCGTGCTGGCCTTCCTTGTCTACTACGTAGTCAGCAGCCATTACGTTGGCGGACAGCACGGCAGAACCGATTGCCAGAGCGGCCAGAGTCTTTTTCAACATGCTTTCTTTTCCTTTGAGTCGAGGTTGAATTTCAGGCTTTGCGACCAAGCATTCGGGTGAGGGTCGCATCACGATCGATAAAGTGGTGCTTCAATGCTGCCAACGCATGGAGACCGGAAAAAATTACCAGTATCCACGCCAGCCAGAGATGAATCACCCCAGCGGTATCTGCCTGATCCGGTAGTCCGGAGAGCAGAGCAGGAACTTCAAACAGGCCAAACACCGGGATCCCGACACCGTCTGCGGTGGAAATCAGGTAACCGGCAATCATCACAGCGAACAGCGCCAGATACAGAAACCCATGGCCGAATTTAGCGCCGATGCGGGTCATGCGGCTGTAGCTTTGCAGGGTTGGCGGCGGTGGGCTGATGAAACGCCACAACACTCGCAACACCATCACAGCGAGCAGCACCAGGCCGATGCTCTTGTGCAGGTCCGGCGCGTCTTTGCGCCAGGTGCTGTAGTAATCCAGCCCGACCATCCACAGACCCAGCGCAAACAGCCCGAAGACCGCCAGCGCCACGCCCCAGTGCATGAAGATGCTGACCCAACCATAGCGCGAAGAAGAGTTACGTAGCTGCATTGCCCAAATCCTGTGAGAACTGCGAACCAAGACTAGCGAGTTATCTATCGAATTAAAGCGGAAAATTTTGCTTTGAAATATCGAGAAATACGATCAAGAGTCTGTAAGTGGCTTGTTAAGGAAAGATTAAAGGGAAAAGTATGGCGTGGATGTCAGGGGACGCTGCTGGTCTAGCTGCTTTTTTGTGGCGAGGGAGCTTGCTCCCGCTGGAGGCCGAAGGACTCCTTCACACGGCTAGCGCGATGCATAGGAAATACCGGGCAATCCGAGGCTACGACTGCTTCGCAGCCGAGCGGGAGCAAGCTCCCTCGCCACAGGGGTTGTGCTCAGACAAAAAAAAGCGCGGCATAAAAGCCGCGCTTCTTCATTCACCGCAAGGCTTACTGCGCTTTGCTCTCGGTGGTCGCTGCCGGCTTGGCTGCTGGCTTCTTCGCCGGCTCAGCCTTCTTCGCTGCAGGTTTGGCGGCCGGCTTTTTCGTTTCGGTTTTGGCCGCAGGCTTCTTCGCCGCTGGCTTGGCCGCTGCTTTCTTCGCCGGTTCAGCTTTCACTGGGGCCGCTGGTTTCGGTGCTTCCACCGGAGCTGGCGCAGGGGCCGGGGTCGGTGCAGGCGCTGGAGCAACCGGAGCAGGTGCTGGCTCTGGCGCTTTCGCTGGCTCAGGCTTCTTCTCGTCATCCGAACCGCCAAACAGGTTAGTGAAGAAGTTGCCCTTCTTCGCCGCCACGGCACCCGCCGCGCCTGCAGCTGCTGCAGCCGGCACCACTTTGACCGGTTCGAACGATTTGCCTGCCGCCAGATCTTCCACCTGGCTGGCCGCGCGCTGGCCAGTGCGCAGTGCGCCTTCCAGGGTGCCCGGGTACAAGGTGTCGGTGTGTTCGCCAGCGAACGCTACGCGTTGCAGCGGACGTTCCCACAGGCGCCAGAACTTGCTGATCTGCCCCGGGCCGTAAGCCAGGTAGGCGCCGCCCATCGACGGGTCGGTGCTGTAGCGACGGATTTCATAACCGGTGAACGAGCCACGGGCCTGTGGATAAAACGCGTGCAGACGGATCAGCACCTGGTCGACCATCTGCTTGTCGCCGAACGCTTGCATCACCCGAGCGTTGTCGCCGGACAGGTTGATCACCACGTTGGCGCCACCCTTGAGCGCCGGCTCGATCCAGAGCATGCCCAGGCCGGTATTGCTGTAGATCTCGCCAGACATGCGCGACTTGCTTTCCCACACCGGCGTCTTGAACTTCAGCATGATCTGGTCGCGCCAGCCGTAGTTGGTGCCTTTGATCGCCGCCAGGTGCTGGGCATCCAGCGCCGGGGTCAGGGCGATCTTGTTCAGTGCGCGCAACGGCACCGCCAATACCACGTAGTCAGCCTGATAACCGACGCTGCCGACTTTGACGGTCACGCCGTCCTTGTCCTGGGTAATGGCCGAGACCGGCGAACTGGTCTTGATGGTCTTGATCTGTTTGACGAAGGCCTGGGCCAGCACCTGGCTGCCGCCGACCAGCCGCGAGGCGCGCAGGTCACGGTCGGAAATGCCGCGATAGACGCGGTTCTGCTGGGCGAAATACAGCAGCGACAGACGCGAAGGTTCGTCGTAGTGGGTGCGAATGTCCTGGTTGATCAGCTGACGCGCGGTGGCCGGCAGGTTCTGCTTGTCGAGCCAGCTCGACACCGTGATCTGATCCAGCGCGTGCAGGGTGGCGGTCGCCGCCGGGTTCTGCGGATCGTCGATCGAGCGTGCCAGATCGTCGAGGGTGTTCTGGTAGCGCTTGAGCGCATCGGCGGTGGCTGGTTGCTTGGTGGCCAGATCGGCAGCGGAGAAATAATCGCCGTCGATCAGATAGCTCGGGGTACGGACGAATTCCGGAGCCGGCGTGGTGCCGAGCTTGAACGTCGAAACGTATTTGTTGAGCACCGGCTGGGTCTTGTCGTTGCCGATCCACTCGCTGGTGGCCATGCCCGAGCGACCGCCCAGGCTCGGTTTGGCTTCCAGCAGGGTGACCTGCCAGCCCTTGTTCTGCAGCTCGTAGGCGGCAGTCAGACCCGACAGGCCGCCGCCGATCACGATTGCGGTTTTATCCTTGGCCAGCGCCGTAACGCTGAACAGCCCCAACATCACCAGCGCACAGGCGCGCAGCCAACCGACAGACATTCAGCGAACTCCGGAAAAACATGTGGGAAAAAGCAGCTTTGCGAGTCAGACGACTCAAAGAACCGCGAAGAATACGTTAGCCATCAAAACGCCGCCAGCGACGTCTATCGGCTCAGACAAAGTAGCTCAATCGACACAATGGGTTGTTCCCGCGCGATGCATTGCATAGGCTTGCGCGATTGTTCGCCCGCGCCTGACGCGAGCCGCCTCGAGGAGACTGTAAATGGGCCTGAATAACCAGTGGATGCAACGCGATCTCGCGGTGTTGTGGCATCCCTGCACCCAGATGAAAGACCACGAACAGCTGCCGCTGATCCCGATCAAGCGCGGCGAAGGCGTCTGGCTCGAAGACTTCGAAGGCAAGCGCTACCTCGACGCGGTCAGTTCCTGGTGGGTCAATGTGTTCGGCCACGCCAACCCGCGCATCAACCAGCGCATCAAGGATCAGGTCGATCAACTCGAACACGTGATTCTTGCCGGTTTCAGTCATCAGCCGGTGATCGAGCTGTCCGAGCGCCTGGTGAAGATGACCCCGCAAGGCCTGAATCGGGTGTTCTACGCCGATAATGGCTCGTCGTGCATCGAAGTCGCGCTGAAGATGAGCTTTCACTACTGGCTCAACCGCGGCCAGCCGAATAAAAAGCGCTTCGTCACCCTGACCAACAGCTACCACGGTGAAACCATGGCGGCGATGGCGGTCGGCGATGTGCCGCTGTTCACCGAGACCTACAAAGCCCTGCTGATGGACACCATCAAGGTGCCGAGCCCGGATTGCTACGGACGTCCCGACGGCATGAGCTGGGAAGAACATTCGCGCAACATGTTTGCCGCCATGGAACAGACCCTGGCGGAAAACCATGACAGCGTCGCGGCAGTGATCGTCGAGCCGCTGATCCAGGGCGCGGGTGGCATGCGCATGTATCACCCGGTCTACCTCAAGCTGCTGCGCGAGGCCTGCGACCGTTACGGCGTGCACCTGATCCACGACGAAATCGCCGTCGGTTTCGGCCGCACCGGCACGATGTTCGCCTGCGAGCAGGCCGGCATCCGCCCGGACTTCCTCTGTCTGTCCAAAGCCCTCACCGGCGGCTACCTGCCGCTGGCCGCGTGCCTGACCACCGACGAGGTCTACAGCGCGTTCTACGACGACTACCCGACCCTGCGCGCCTTTCTCCATTCGCACAGCTACACCGGCAACCCGCTGGCGTGCGCGGCGGCGTTGGCGACGCTGGATATCTTCGAGCAGGACAACGTCATCGAGAACAACCGGGCGCTGGCCCAGCGCATGGCCTCGGCGACGGCGCATCTGGTCGATCACCCGAACGTGTCCGAAGTGCGCCAGACCGGCATGGTCCTGGCTATCGAGATGGTCAAGGATAAAGCCACGAAAGAGGCCTACCCTTGGCAGGAGCGCCGTGGTCTGAAGGTGTTCCAGCATGCGCTGGAGCGTGGCGCGCTGTTGCGGCCGCTGGGCAGCGTGGTGTATTTCCTGCCGCCCTATGTGATCACCCCGGAGCAGATCGACTTTCTGGCCGAAGTGGCCAGTGAAGGCATCGACATTGCGACGCGTGACAGCGTCAGCGTCGCGGTACCGAAAGATTTCCATCCCGGTTTCCGTGATCCCGGCTGACTCGGCTACTTGAGATTTGCGGTGTTTGAACTACCGCTTTCGCGAGCAGGCTCGCTCCCATAGGGGGGATGCATTCCAAATGTGGGAGCGAGCCTGCTCGCGAATGATGTCAACACCGATCCAACTGATTCACATCTTTCCAGAGACCCGAAATGAGACTGTCCCGCTTCTTTATCGACGCCCCGCTGAGCACCGGCGAACACGAACTGCCGGAGGCCCAGGCGCATTACATCAGCCGCGTGCTGCGCATGGCCGAGGGCGATGCCGTGCAGTTGTTCGACGGTTCCGGCCATGAGTTTCGCGGATCGCTGGTAGAAGTCGGCAAGAAGCGCGTCGTCGTGCAGATCGACGAGCAATTCCCCGGGCAGGTCGAATCGCCGCTGCAGATCCACCTCGGCCAGGGCCTCTCCCGTGGCGAGCGGATGGACTGGGCGATTCAGAAAGCCACCGAGCTGGGCGTGAATGAAATCACTCCGATCTTCAGTGACCGCTGTGAAGTCCGCCTCAAGGACGAACGCGCCGACAAACGCCTGCTGCACTGGCGCCAGGTAGCGATCAGCGCGTGCGAGCAATGTGGGCGCTCGCGGGTGCCGGTAATTCATCCGCCGGTGTTGTTGGCGGACTGGATCAAGCAGACTGAAGCGGAGTTGAAGCTGGTGTTGCATCCGGTGGCAGAGCCGCTGGTCAGCCATGCCAGACCGGCGACGCTGGCGTTCCTGATCGGGCCGGAAGGTGGCTTGTCAGATGGCGAAGTCGAGCAGGCCAAGACCAACGGCTTCCACGCCGCCCGCCTCGGGCCGCGGGTGCTGCGCACCGAGACCGCGCCAGTGGTGGCATTGGCTGTTGCACAACAGCTTTGGGGTGACTTTTAGAGTCTCGATTGGAATACGTCCCTGTAGGAGTGAGCCTGCTCGCGATAGCGGTGTATCAGCCACCACTCATTGACTGAACTGACGCAATCGCGAGCAGGCTCACTCCTACAAGGGAATGGCGGTGTTTAGAGGACGTAGAACAGAATCGCGACAAAGTGCAGCAAGCTCCCGGCGATCACGAACAGGTGCCAGATGCCATGGGCATGCCGCAGGCGGTGATCCAGGGCAAAAAAGATAATCCCCACCGTATACAGCACGCCGCCCGACGCCAGCCAGGCAAACCCCGCCGTGCCCAGTGCGGCAATCAGCGGCTTGACCGCGACCAGGACGATCCAGCCCATCACCGCGTAAATCACGATCGACAGAATCCGCGCTTCGGAGCGCGGTTTGATCTCTTGCAGAATGCCGATCAGCGCCAGCCCCCAGACAATCCCGAACAGCGTCCAGCCCCACGGCCCGCGTAACGTCACCAGGCAGAACGGCGTGTAGCTGCCGGCGATCAGCAGGTAGATCGAAAAATGATCGACCTTCTTCATGATCGCTTTCTTGCGCCCGCGCACGCTGTGGTAAACGGTCGAGGCGCTGTAGAGCACCAGCAAGGTAAACGCATAAATCGCCACGCTGACAATCTTCCATGGACTGCCGTCGAGGCTGGCGATTACCAGCATCCACACGCCGCCGATAAACGCCGCAATAGCTCCGACCAAATGGGTCCATGCGTTGAGTTTTTCCCCGTGATACATGTATTGCTCACCTCACATTCGTTACCGCAGCGCGCAAGGCTCGGGCCTTGAGCGTAAAAGCGCAAGTTTGCGTTCAACACGATCCCCTGTAGCAGCTGCCGAAGGCTGCGATCTTTTGATCTTCCGTGCACAATCGGCCGATACCAAAAAGAGTCCGCGCCATGCTGATCGACGAAGAATTGACCCTGAAAAAACTCGAGGTGTTCCTCGCCTTCATGCGCACCGGCAACCTCGCCCGCGCCGCCGCCGAATTGCAGACCAGCAACGTCAGCGTGCACCGCGCCATCCACTCACTGGAAAGCGCCTTGCGTTGTCCGCTGTTCAAACACGAGGGGCGCAACCTGACGCCGCTGGAAAGCGCTTACGTGCTGGAAGAGCGTGCGCAGAAGCTGATCAACGACGTGGTCGAAAGCGTGCGCCTGACCCGCGAAGCTGCCGGATTCTCCGCCGAGCGCTTCAAGCTCGGCTCGCTGTATTCGCTGACGGTGAAAACCGTGCCGCAACTGATCATGGGCCTGAAAATCCGTCGCAGCGAACTCAACATCGACCTGATCCTCGGCTCGAACATCGACCTGCTCTACAAGCTGAAAAACATGGAAGTCGACGCGATTCTGGTGTCGCTGGACGACAGCATCAACGACCCCGATTGCGAGCAGATTGCACTGTTTTCCGACGACATCTTCCTCGCCACCCCGGCGGACTCCAAGTTTGCCCAGCGCAGTGAAGTGGACCTGGCGCAAGTGCGCGATGAAACCTTCATCACCCTGACCCAGGGCTTCGCCACCCATCAGGACGGTGTGCGGGTATTCAAACAGGCGGGGTTCGAGCCGAAGGTGGCGATGCAGGTCAACGACATCTTCACCTTGCTGAGCATGGTCAGCTCGGGCGTGGGTTATGCGTTGCTGCCAGGAAGGATTGCAGCGGTGTATGAAAATCGGGTGAAGCTGATTCCGCTGCAGGAGAAGTACCGGTTGCAGCAGCACATTGGGGTGGTGTTTCTCAAGGCCAAGGAGCGCGATCCGAATCTGCTGGCGTTGCTGGCGGAGTGTCGGATGTATGCCAATCGCCAGTTGGCGGATTAACAGCAGATCAAAAGCCTACCCCCTCACCCCAGCCCTCTCCCCCAAGGGGGCGAGGGGGAAGGGAGCAGATTGGGGGCTTTTCAGAACCTGAGTTCGACTCAGGATTTTCAGGTCGATGTATAACGCCAAAACAACGCGGTCAGTCCCCTCTGCCCCCGGGAGAGGGCTAGGGTGAGGGGCTCTTGATCTTCAGCCGACAATCGCGCGAACAATGAAGAACAACAGCGACGGCCCCAGCAAACACCCAAGACCGGTGTGAAAGGTAGCCGTCAACGCCCCGTACGGCACCAGGCGCCGATCCGTCGCCGCCAGCCCCGCCGTCACGCCACTCACCGTCCCGGCCAGCCCGCCAAAGACCATCGCCGAGCGGGGATTGTCCAGGCCCATCCAGCGCGCCGCGACCGGGGTGCCGACCATCACCAGAATCGCCTTGATCAACCCGGTGGCAATCGACAGCGCCATCACATCCGAGGTCGCGCCGATCGCCGCACCGGTCACCGGCCCGACGATGTAAGTCACCGCACCCGCACCGATGGTGGTCATGCTCACCGCATCGCGATAACCGAAGGTCCAGGCCATGCACGCGCCGACAATGAACGGCAGGATCGTGCCCAGCAGCAGGGCGATCACGCCGATCATGCCGGCCTTCTTCGCTTCGGTGGCCTGCACTTCAAAAGCAGTGGCGACGATGGCGAAGTCGCGCAACATCGCCCCGCCCATCAGGCCGATGCCGGAGAACAGCGTCAGATCGGCCAAGCCTTTCTGCCCGCCGGTCATGGTGCCGCCGACCCAGGCCAGCACCAGGCCGATGACAATGGCGATCGCCGAGCCGTGGATGCGCCCGAAGGTCAGGCGCCTGGAGAGAATCACCGACACCCACATGATCACGCCGACGAAGGCGAATGCGGTGATCAGCCCATTGTGTTCCAGACCTTTTTCGATGAGATCCCACATGTCAGCGACCTCCTACCGGGGTGCCGACCGGGGAAATTTCCGCCGGTTCGTCGGGCAACGGTTCGCCCTTGTGAGTGCGGCTGATCAGGGCAATCGTGCAACCACAAACCGCCACGGAGCCGATTGCCGCCAGCACCGCCACCGGGCCGCCGTGCAGGGCGGTGACGACGTTCTGCTGCGCGGCCATCGCCACCACCACCGGAATGTACATCGCGCCCCAGAAGCCGACGCCCATCTCGCAATCCTTGGTCATGCCGCCGCGCTTTTGCATCCACAAGCGTGCGCAGATCAGCAGGATCATCGCAATGCCGACCCCGCCGACGTTGGATTTGACGCCCAGCAACACGCCAAGCATGTCACCCATGATCACCCCTGCCAGCGTACAGATCGCCAGCAGCGCCACACCGTAAATAATCATTGTTGTAGTCCTCAAAGTGCATCGTCGAATGTTGTTTTTGTTGTTCGAAGCTTGAGTCGGCGGTTTAGAGTTGGCGGCCACCCTCCTCTCGCAACAGCGCTTGCAGGGTGTCGAGGCGGGCACTGTCGAAGGCAGTGACGGTGCCCTGCTCGAACACCCGGCGCGCCAGCCCGGTGAGCACCGCACCGGGCGGCAGTTCGATCTGTAGACGCACGCCGCGCTCGTAGGCGCTTTGCACGGTGCCGCGCCAATCCACCACGCGGCACATGTTGAAGGCGAGGTCGTCGCGCAACGCTTCCACTTGGGTAACAGGCCGCGCGCGGCTGCCGCTCAGGTAAGCGATTTTCGGATTTTTCAGTTCAACTCTGGCGAAGGCTTCGGCGAGCGCCTGCGCCGGTTTTTCCAGCAATGGGCAATGCGACGGCACGCTCACCGCCAGCCGTTTCGCCACTCCGGCGCCGCGACCGCGCGCCAGTTCGGCCACCGCTTGCATGGCCTTGTCGCTGCCGGCAATCACCACTTGGTTATCGGCGTTGATGTTGGCCAGATACACCGGCGAATCTTCGCTGTGCACCTGGACCAGCAGCGTTTCCACTGTGGACAACTGCAAGCCGATGATCGCGGTCATGCCGTAGCCCTGCGGATAAGCCTGCTGCATCAGCTCACCGCGCAGGCTGACCAGATGCAGCGCATCGCTGAAACTCAAGGCCCCCGCCACCACTGCCGCCGGATAAGCGCCGATGGACAGCCCGGCGACGTAATCTGCTCTCAGGCCATCCTGCAATAACTGCCGTGAAGCAGCGACCCCGGCGATCAGCAGACAGAGTTGGACCGCCCTTGTCGTGCGCAATGCCTCGGTGGAATCCAGCAGCGAGACATCTTCGCCAAGAACATCACTGGCCTCGACCAGGGTCTCGCCGGGCAAACGCTGAAGCATGCCCGCCTGCTGCGCGCCCTGGCCGGGAAACACCAGCAGACTGCTCACGCTGCCTGCTCCTGCGGGTTCCACGGATCCATAACCAGACACGCATGATGGGCAGTTTTCAGCAGCACCCGCGCCGAATCACTGGCCCATTCGCGCAAGGCCACCGCACCGAATGGCGTCTGCAATTGCGCGTCGACCCGGCACACGGCTTGATCAAACAAATCGACCAGTTCCCGCGCCTGATCACGACGGATCATCTGCGGCGTACGCAGGATCAAATCGAGATCGCTGGCGGCGTGCATCGCGGCAAAGCCACTGGCCAATTCAAACCCTACGCTGCCGCTGACACCCCAGACCCAACCGCAATCGTCGAGTAGCGGTCGCAGCTGTGTCAGCGCCTGCATCACCGGCAAATCACGCGGGCTGTCGACATGACACAGCGCCTCAGGACTGACCCGCCGGGCAATCGAATCAACCGGCATGAACGCCGCCAGGCGCTGCTCGCGCAAAGCCCCGCGCACACCCACCGCGACAAAACCGGCAGCACTCAACGCCCGCCGCACCACCACCGGTTGCCCGGCCGCCAGCACCTCGACCGCCCACGCCGGCGCATCCGCCGGCAACTGCGCCGGGGTCATACCCCAGAGCAGATCGTGGGCCAAAGTCAGGTTCACCACTGCGCCCTCAGCAGTTCGCGGACGCGGCTGGAAGCTGCACGATTGCTCGCACCGAGGCGCCCTTTCAAATCACTGCTGCTCACATCATCGATCGCCTGCTTCAGGCACTCGCGCACCCGCGCCAGATCTTCCGCCGTCGGCTGTTCGATCTGCTGCACCGAGAGAGTTTCCCAAAGCAGACCGAGGCTGGCGTAGCTGTCGATGTCGTAGGCCATGGGCGGCACGCTGGCGGCCAGCGCTTCCAGTTCTTCAACACTGCGCAATGTCACCCGCGCCGCCGAGGCCTTGCCCATCGCGTGCACCATCACACCGGGATCACGCAAAGCAATCAGCCGATTGGCCTGATAACCATGCGCGAGAAATGCGCCCGACATCGCTTTACCCACCAGCAGCGCAATCACCGGATGCCCAGCCAGACGCGCGCGGGCATAACTGTCCGCCGCGCCCGCCAGGGCCTGATGAATGCCGAGGGCTTCTTCGCGCCGGCCATACGCCTGACTCGGCACATCGACGATGGCGATGATCGGGCGCTTCTTCGCGATGTCGCGGTCGGCGCTGATCACGTCATCCACAGCCTTGGCCAGACCCCAGCCTTCGAGCAAGCCGACTTCGCCGTTTCGAGCGCGAGGGAAACAATTGTCCGGGTCGGCGACCACGGCGATAAAACGTCCAAGCTCAGCGTCTGCCACTTTCAATGACGGCGGCAAACCTTCGACACTTTCAGCGCCGGTGCTCAAGGCGTTGAACCAGTGCAAACCGCGCAATGAATAACTGCTCATGAGCGCTCTCCTTGATACAGATCGCGAACCACCGACGGTTCGATTTGCTGGTCAGTATTCAGCTTGCCGAGGCGTTGCAGGAACCACTCGGCGCGCTGGCTGCGCGGCTGTGCCGGCAAGCCTAGCTGGAGCAACTCTCCGACCTGCTGACGAATCTGCGCCACGTCATCGCCGACATAACGATCCACCAGACCACTGTTGAAACGCTGCTCGCCGCCGGTCACGCTCCAGATGAAGGGCCGGTCGCGGGAGTCGTATTCCTCGATCCCGGCTTCCTGCTCGATCACCTGCGGGCCGTTCAGGCCGAGACGTGCTTCTTGGGTCACCAGCAAATAGCTGCACAGCGCAGCGGCGATCGACATGCCGCCGAAGCAACCGACGCTGCCGGCGACCACGCCGACCACCGGTTGATAGCGCTGCAAATCGACAATCGCCGCATGAATATCAGCAATCGCCGCGAGCCCCAGATTGGCCTCCTGCAAGCGCACGCCACCGGTTTCCAGCAGCAACACTGCGCGAGTAGGAATGCCGTTACGATTGTCTTCAGCCGCCAGTTCCAGCGCACCGGCAATCTTCGCCCCGCCGACTTCGCCAAGGCTGCCGCCCTGGAATGCGCCTTCAATCGCCGCGATCACTACCGGCAGACCGTCAAGACTGCCCTTGGCGATGATCACGCCGTCGTCGGCCTGGGGCACCACACCCTGGCGTTCGAGCCATGGCGACATCACCCGTTGAAACGGATCGAGCAGTTCGCGAAAGGTCCCGGCGTCGAGCAAGGCTTTCGCCCGCTGCCGCGCACCGAGTTCGACGAAGCTGTGTTTGTTGAGCAACGCTGCGCTGTCAGTCATGGCCGATCTCCTCGAAACCCTGTTCCAGACGCAAGCGCACCACCCCCGGCGTCGCGCCGAAATCGTGGATGTCGATGGCCATCGCCGGCGGCGTGGTGCCGTCGAACATCCGCGCAAACAGGTGTTGCCAGCGCTGCTGCGCGCCATTGACCGAGGTCTGCACATTGATCGTCAGCTTGCCGGCCAGACCCGGCTCGATCAGCACTTCCAGATCTCCCGAACCGACACAACCGACCAGCGCACGACCGCGTGGCGGCTGCCCGGCGGGGAATTCAAACGATAGGCTTTCCATCAAAATGCTCCCTGAACAATGCCGTCGCGCTCGATGCGATCGAGCAGCAGCGTGGCTGCGAGCAAGTCGGCGGCGCCACCGGGCGAGGCATTCAATGCGATGAGTTGTTGATCGAGTTCGTGCAGGCGCCGGCGACCGCTGAGGCTGGCGCTGCCGCCGGCGTCGAGCACCGCTTGCGCCCCCGACTGCATGGCGTGCAGGCCGGGTTCGCCAGCGCGGTAGAGCACGCAGGTGTCGGCCAGCTCGGTCATGATCGCCAGCAATGCATCGAGCCGGGCATTCTGTTCGCCGTGGCCGTTGGCGCGGCTTTTCTGCAGTTGCGGCAGGCCGCGTTGCAGCACGGACGGGAAGCCCAGCTGCGCTTCCTCGCGGGCACCGCGTGCGCCGTAACGCTGGGCGACTTGTGCGCCGTGGCTGAGCGGTTTCGGTGCGTAGCGGTCGTCGAGCAGTGCCAGGCGTGCGGCACACAGGGCGATGGATTTCGGTTGCAGCGCGGCGGCTGTCACCAACAGTCCCAATGCCCAGATCGCACCGCGATGGGTGTTGACGCCGTTGGTGGTCACGAGCATCGCTTGTTCGCCCTCGCGGCCGATGCGGCCGATCGCTTCGCGCAACGGCAAACCGACTTCACCGATCTCCAGCGCGGCCTCGGCCATTTCCTTGAATGCCGGCCACAATGCCAGCGCCGACGCGTGCATCAGGCCCAGGTGCAGATCGGTGTGTGCGCCGTTGCCACGACGATCGACCAGCGCCGGTTTCGGCGACAGATCCGCTTCGTCGATCAGCGCGTCCACCGCCAGATCGGCCAATCGATCAGCCAGTGACAGCGGTTCCGCTTGCAGGTTGAATGCGTGCATTACCAGCTCCTGAATTTGGCGGGCGGGTTATAGAGACCGCCGGACCACTCGACCAGATCGGCCACGCTTTTCGCTGCGAGCAATTCGCGGGTGGCGTCGGTGCGGCGGATACCAAGGTCTTCGGGCAAGGCGATCAGGCCTTCGCGGCGCATGCGTTCGGTGTCTTTCGGGTTGTGCCGCAGGCCGATGGCGGTAACGCCAGCCACCGCTGCGATCATCGCCTGGCGCTCTTCCAGCGAGCGCGCCTTGTACAGATAGGCAATGCCTTCTTCGGTGAGCAGGTGGGTGACGTCGTCGCCGTAGATCATGATCGGTGCCAGCGGCATGCCGCTTTTCTTCGCCACTTCGACCGCGTCGAGGGTTTCGACGAAGGTCGGTTTGCCGCCCTCCTGGAACGTCTCGACCATTTGCACCACGAGTTTCCTGCCGCGTTCGAGCATCGGTTGCGACGCATCGTCGTGGCGCATGTCCAGCCACGCCGGAGTACCGTGACGCCGGCCGCGCGGGTCGTGACCCATGTTCGGCGCGCCACCGAAACCGGCGAGACGGCCACGGGTCACGGTCGAGGAATGGCCGTCGCCATCGACTTGCAATGTCGCGCCGATAAACAGATCCACCGCGTATTGCCCGGCGAGTTGGCAGACCATGCGATTGGAACGCAGCGAGCCATCGCGCCCGGTAAAGAACACATCTGGCCGCGCGGCAATGTAATTTTCCATGCCCAGTTCGGTGCCGAAGCAATGCACGCTCTCGACCCAGCCGCTTTCAATCGCCGGGATCAGCGTCGGGTGCGGGTTGAGCGTCCAGTTGCGGCAGATCTTGCCTTTAAGGCCGAGGGATTCGCCATAGGTCGGCAGGATCAATTCGATGGCCGCCGTGTTGAAACCGATGCCGTGGTTGAGCGACTGCACGTTGTGTTTTTCGTAGATGCCACGGATCGCCATCATCGCCATCAACACATGCACAGGTTTGATGTGGCGCGGGTCGCGGGTGAACAGCGGTTCGATGTAGAACGGCTTGTCGGCCACCACCACGAAGTCGACCCAAGACGCCGGAATGTCCACGCGAGGGAGTTCGCTGACGTCGTCGACCAACTGGTTGACCTGGACGATGACGATGCCGTCGCTGAACGCTGCCGGCTCAATCAACGCCGGGGTGTCTTCGGTGCTGGGGCCGGTGTAGATGTTGCCGGCGCGATCAGCCATGAAACCGGCCGAGAGCACAACGTTGGGGATCAGGTCCACGACGAGGCGGGCATAGAGTTCGATGTACGTGTGAATGGCGCCGACTTCGAGCAAGCCATCTTCGAGCAACTGGCTGATGCGCAGGCTCTGGGTGCCGGCGAAGGAGAAATCGAGCTTGCGGGCGATGCCGCGTTCGAACAGGTCAAGGTGTTCGGAGCGGCCAACGCTGGGCATGATCATGTGCAGGTCGTGGAGTGTCGCCGGGTCGGCTTTGGCCAGCGAACGCGAGAGGAAATCCGCCTGCTTCTGGTTGTTGCCCTCGAGCACCACGCGATCGCCGGGATGGATCAACGCTTCGAGCGCGGCGACGATTTTGTCACTGGGCAACACCGCGCCATCGGCCAGCCCGCGCACCTTGTCGAGCCGGCGCTGCTTCTCGTCACGCCGCCGCGTCCAGCGCGAGTCAGGGGAAATTGTCGTTGTCATGCTCACTCCACGGGGTTCGCTGTCGTGGAGCCACGTTAGGCGCGTGTGGTGAGGGCATCAATCAAGCTGGGTGGTGAATCATTACGCTGAGCGTAACGGACAAGCCGAAGCTCCTGTAGGAGCTGTCGAGTGAAACGAGGCTGCGATCTTTTGATTTTCAGAATCAAGATCAAAAGATCGCAGCGTGCCGCAGCTCCCACAGGGGGAACGTATTCCAACTGTGGGAGCGAGCCTGCTCGCGATGGCGTCGGTGGGCTCACCACCGCTCAGTCGGTTGGCACCATTTTGTCCAGCACCCGGTTCACCGCCATCTCCGCCACCATGACAATCTGCGCGATGCCCTGCAGGGTCTTGCGCTGCGAGCCTTCAACTGAAGCTGCGTGGTTATGCAGCATCACCGTTGCCGAGCCGAGCGTTTCACAGGCATCGGCCAGCAAGGATTCGGTGTCGGCCTCGGGGTTGGCCATGTACAGCGTGTTGGGGATGTAAGGCGGCGCCATGAAGTCAGCGCTGGGCGGGCCGAGGTAATGGTCGAGGGCGCGCTCGGCGGCTTCGTGGAATTTCTTTGAGTCGGGGGACTGGTAAGGAGATGCCGGGTCTGTGGCCGGCGGATTTGGGGTTACTTTGAACATAAGCTGTGTTCCCGTTGTTGAGCGCCAACCCCTTGGCTACTAAACGAAAGGGAGGCAGCTGTACGCAGGTTAGTAGACCGGGGAACTCAGCTTAAGCCGGCGCGCCGAAGCGCCCTGCGTACAACCACCATCAAGCTCAGATGCGGAACACCTGTGATGAATGCACGACCAGCTGAATTACCGCGGGCTACTAAACCCGATCACTGGGAATCAGTGACCCGATCCAAGTTACGCAGCAAGCCCTGGGCGCACAAGCCGGCGGATTCTGGCGCAGGCGTAGGCAGGGGCGCAAGGATTTGTAGGTTGGTGGGGCGTAACACCTGGTGTCTTTAAACACCGGAAAGGATTGGTGTTTATTGAGCTACAGGAATTGAGGATCTACCTGTGGGATTGTGGTGATGCGGCTGGCGTTATCGCGAGCAGGCTCACTCCTACAATGGATCTGCGTCCAGCCGCAAAATCTCATGCACCGCAGCCCCCTGTAGGAGTGAGCCTGCTCGCGATGAGGCCAGCAAATCCGCCCAAAATCCGGATCAGCCTACTAGGCCAGCCTCCACCAACAACCGCTCCAGGCCCAAGAAATCCGGCACCTTCGCCACCTGCTCCCCCACCTGCACCGCCGCCTGCTCCAGCGCACACAACGGCACATCGACATAGCTCAACTGACTGTCCAGCTTGTACGAACGCGGTATCCCCTGCACCAGCAGCGCGATGAATTTCAATTCAGGCAAACCACCCAAGGCATTCAAGATCACAATCCGCGCCCGTTCGCCGATGACGATTTTCTGTCCGCACGCCGATTCGAAACTGATCAGCGGAATCTGCCGCTCACGCCACGTCACCCGGCCCAGGTACCACGGTGGGGTGTCGAGGTCGAAAGCGCTGGCCTGGTAGTCGATCAGCTCGGCGATCGCGACGTTGGGCAGGATCAGATTGCGATCGGCCAGCGGCAGCAGCAGCCCGGTGAGCTGGCCGGTGCGCGGGTTGTGCCGGTGTTCATGCATGTTTCTTGCTCCACTGGGCGATGCTCTCCAGCAACACCGACTCCTGATACGGCTTGCCGAGGTAGTCGTTGACGCCGATGGCCATGGCGCGGTCGCGGTGTTTCTGCCCGGTGCGCGAGGTGATCATGATGATCGGCAGGTGTTGCAGGCGTTCGTCGTTGCGCACCTGGGTGGCGACTTCGAAGCCGTCCATGCGCGGCATTTCGATGTCGAGCAGCATCAGATCGGGCATGTGCTCTTCAAGCAGCAGCATCGCATCGACACCGTCCTTGGCGGTCAGCACGTTCATGCCGTGGCGCTCAAGCAAACGACTGGTGACCTTGCGCACCGTCACCGAGTCATCGACGACCATGATCAGCAGCGGCTTGTGCGGTTCGCTGTCGATCTCCGTTCGCGCCGGCTCTTGCGAAAGACGCGCCTGCATCGCCCGGATCGGTGCAAGCAGATCCAGAATCAGCACCACGCGGCCATCGCCGAGAATCGTCGCCCCCGACACCCCCTGCACCGCGGCGAATTGCGGGCCGAGGCTCTTGACCACGATCTCGCGGGTGCCGGCCATGGAGTCGACCAGCACCGCGATGTGGCGATCGTTGTAATGCACCAGCAGCACCGGCAACGGCAGGTTCTGCCCGAGCAGTTTCGGCCGTGGCGCAGTCTTCAGCAACTCGCCGAGGTAGCACAGCTCATAACGCTGGCCGCCATATTGATAGCGCGGCGGATCGTGACGGAAGTGCCCTTCCAGATCATTCGGCAACACGCGCACGATGCCTTCGATGGTGTTCAGCGGAATCGCGTATTGATCCTCGCCACACTGCACCATCAGCGCGCGGTTGACCGACACGGTGAACGGCAGGCGAATGCGAAAATGCACGCCCTGCCCCGGCACTGAATCGATGCTCATGCTGCCGCCGAGCTGGCGCACTTCTTCGTGGACCACGTCCATGCCGACGCCACGCCCGGAAATCTGGGTGATCTTTTCCGCCGTGGAGAAGCCCGGCTGGAGGATGAATTGCAGGACATCGCGGTCGCTGATCTCGGCATCAGGCGCCAGCAGACCGCGCTTGATCGCCTTGCGCCGCACGGCTTCCAGCGGCACCCCGGCGCCGTCGTCGCGGATGTCGAAAACCATGTCGCCGCCCTCGCGAGACAGATCGAGGCTGATCTGTCCTTGCGCCGGTTTGCCCGCCGCCAGCCGCACCTCGGCAGATTCCAGGCCATGGTCGACGGCGTTGCGCAACATGTGTTCCAGCGGCGCGGCCATGCGTTCGAGGACATTACGATCCATCTCGCCATCGGCATTGCCGACAACAAACGCAACATCCTTGCCCAGCTCTTCAGCGACCTGACGAACGATGCGTTTCAGACGCGGGACCATGCGTTCGAACGGCACCATGCGCGTGCGCATCAGGCCTTCCTGCAACTCGGTGTTGATCCGTCCCTGCTGCTGCAGCAGGTTCTCCGCATCGTGGTTGCGGCGGTCGAGGGTTTCCTTGAGATCGAGCAGGTCCGAGGCCGATTCGAACAATGCCCGCGACAGTTGCTGGAGCTGCGAATGGCGGTCCATTTCCAGCGGATCGAAATCTTCGTAACCGAGGCGCTCACCGTCGACTTGCTGACGGCTGAGAATCCGCCCCTGGGTTTCCGTGTCGAGGCGGCGCAGTTGATCGCGCATACGTTCGATGGTGGTTTCCATCTCGTTCAGGGCAATCTGCGCATCGTTGACCTGCTGCTCGATCCGCCCGCGAAAGATCGACGTTTCTCCGGCCAGATTGACCAGCTCATCGAGCAGTTCGGAAGACACCTTGACCATGTCCGCGCCAGCATCGGCACTCGGTGGTGCAGCCTCAGGCTTGGCCACAGGCAATGGTGCAGGCGCTGGCGGCGTTTCAACTTGCGCCGGATGGCTGAAATTCTGGATCGCGTTGATCAGCCGATCGGCCGGTGGGCACGGCTGCCCGGCGCGCACACCATCAAGCATTTGCGCCAGTCGGTCATGGCCACGCTGCACCAGCGCGAACAGCTCGGCAGAGGGTTGCAGCGCACCGGAAGAGAGGCTTTCGTAGAGAAATTCCAGCTCATGGGCGAGGTCGCCGATCGGGCCGATTTCGACCATTCGCGCGCCGCCCTTGAGGGTGTGCAGATCGCGCAGCAGGGTTTCGACTTCCTGGCGGTTGCCCGGCTCGGCCTGCCAGCGCAGCAGTGCAGCGCCGGAGCTTTCGATGATGTCGAAGCCTTCTTCAAGGAAGATCTCCAGCAACTCCGGGTCGTGCCCGGCGTTGTCGTGCTCGGTTGGCGCTGGGGCAGCTTCGCTGGCGGCCTGGCCCTGACGCAGCTGACGGATGGCGTCGATCAGATCCTGCGCCGGGGTCAGCGCTTGATGCGCTTGCAGTTGCTCGAGCATCCCTGCCAAGCGTGCATGACTCTGCTGCAGCAACCCTTCGAGCGCGGTGCTGTGGTTGTAGCGTCGATCGACCAGGCCTTCGTAGAGGTTTTCCAGTTCCTGGGCGAGGTCACCGACGGCCTCGACTTCGGCCATGCGCGCACCGCCCTTCAGCGTGTGCAAGTCACGCTGTAACGACGACAGCGGCGCGGTGTTGTCCGGATCCTTGAGCCAGCGCTGCAAGGCTTGTCCGGCGCTGTCGAGAATGTCCACCGCCTCTTCGAGGAAGATTTCAACGATCTCGTCGTCCGGTTCGAGCGCGGCAGCCGATTGCTGCAATTGGGCGGTGGCGCTGCCCAGTTCGCGAATGTCCAGGGTGCGGCTGCCATCGCTGCGGATCAGGCCCATCGACGCCGGGTCGAGGCCTTCGTCGAGCAGTTCCTGCAAGGCGCGGATCCGCTCCGGCTGCGGGGTGATTTCCTGGCCGGCGGCGAGTTCGTCGAGCATGTTGATCAGCGCTTCGTGGGCCAGTTGCGCTTCGTGGAAAAACCGCTCACTGACCGCCAGACTGCTTTCTTCCACCGCGCCATACAGGTCAAGCAAGGCTTCGCATAAACCGTCGACCGGCAGCAGATCGGCAAGGTGCGCGCCTTCGCCGAGGGTGGTCAGTTCATCGAGCAAGGCACTGAGTTCCTGGCGCTCGCCGGGGTGCTGCTGCCAGCGCTGCAAGAGGTTTTCGGCGTCAAGCAGGATGTCCATGCCCTGGGCGAGGAAGTTGTTGATCAGTTGCGGATCGCGCTTGAGGCGCAGACCGCTGTCAGCGCTATCGGAGCTGGCTTGCAGGCGTTCGGCAAGCAGCGCGTCGGTGCGTTTGATCAGCGACTGCGCACCGACAATCGGCGCCAGCGGATCGTGCTTGAGCTGACGCAGGCCGACACGGAACAGGCCTTCGGCTTCGAGCAGCAATTCGACCTCGTCCAGGTCCAGCGGCAACTGATGCGCCTTGAACTCGCGGGCCAGTTGATCGAGTGACGCGGCAAGTTCGGCCATCGGCAATACACCGGCCATCGAGGCACTGCCCTTGAGCGTATGCAGCGCGCGTTGCAGCTCGTCGCTGGCCGGCAACGGCACGTGCTCGGCGGCTTGATCGAGGAAGCGGTTGAGGCTGGCGAGATGGGTTTCGGCCTCCTTGCGGAAGATTTCCAGCAGCAGCGGGTCCAGCGCGGCGACGTCGTCGGTGTCTTCGGCGGCCAGCGGTTCATCGCCCTTGGCCAACGCGTGGGCGCGGGCGGCGAGCTGGTCGACATCGCTGCGCTGGCGTTGGCGCTGGGTGGCGAATTCGTTGATCAGCTCGGGCAGCAGCAACAGCGTGTCGCCGAGCAATTGGCGCAGCACGGCGCCGGGTTCGACGCTTTGCTCGAGCACGCGGTTGAGCAGGTTTTCCACCGCCCAGGCCAGTTCGCCAAGGACCAATGCGCGAACCATGCGCCCGCTGCCCTTCAAGGTGTGGAAGGCCCGGCGCAGTTCAGTCAGCGCGGCGCGGTCCTGCGGATTGGCGCTCCAGCGCGGCAGGTATTCGTGGAGCACTGCGAGGACTTCGTCGGTCTCTTCGAGGAACACTTCGCGCAGCTCATCGTCGACCGGTTCTTCATCGGCCGGCGGCGGCATCAGGCTCTCGGGGGTATTGCGCGCCGGCGGGTTGAGCGCCGACACCGGGCTGGCGAGCACTTCGGCCAGCGACTGCACGACGTCAGGGTCGTCGAGCGCTTGCAGATCCTGCATCACCTGCGCTTCGCTGGGGCTGAGCACCTCATCGAGCACCGGCACTTGCGCTTCGCCGGGCTGCTCGTTGGGGAAGAAACCGAGGCTGGCGAGGCTGTTCTGCGCGACATCAAGCAGATGCTCGGCGGGTACTTGCGGATCGTCGCTCAGGCGTTCGAGGTAGTACTCGAGGCTGCTGATCGCATCGGCCAGATGATCGAGTTGTTCCCAGCCCGGTTCGTGAGCATCGAGTATCAGATGCTCGCGAATGAAGCCGTTGCAGGCCTCGACCAGACTCGCCGCCCGTGGCAGTGGAATCATCGCCAGCGCGCCGCGTACCTGGGTCAGCAGGTCGGGCAGCGGTTGCAGATGCTGACGGTCCCAATCGGCGTCGATGTAGTCGACGATCATGTCCTTGGCCTGTTGCAGGCAGATGCGCGCTTCCTTGATCACGATCTGGTGGATCTGCGTCAGGTCGGTGGTCGGCAGGCGCGCATCGTCGGCGCTTTGCGTCTCCACCGTGCCGACCATGCCGGCCAGCGTCGCTTCGACGTAAAGCAAGGCCCCGGCGACGTCCATGAGGATCGCGTCGTTCGGTTCGCGCTGGCCCTGAGCGAGGCTGAGCACCACCGCCAATTGGTCGATGATGACTTTGCGCGGCTGGCCGAAACCCAGCACCGCGAGGGTGTCGGCAATCTGCCGTAGCGGCGCGAGCAGGCTGTCCAGATCCGAGGCGTGCTGGCGGTCGCTGCGCACGAACAGATCGAGGCGTTCCTTGACCCGCACCAGCTCTTCGCACAGCGCCGCCAGTACCGAGCGCATGGCATCGCGGTCGGGGCCGGCGAGGCGTGCGCGTTCTTCATCGACCATCGCGCTGTCGGGCAACGCGTCGTCCAGGGAGTAGCGATCTTTCATGGTCAGCATCTGCCCGGTGGGATGTTCGGCTTTGGCAATATAGAACAACAGGCTTTTCAGCAGCTCGGCCGGCGCCGGTTGATTGAGCCCGACGATGCCCTGCTCGAGCAGGCGCTTGAGCTCTTTGTCGGCGTCCTTGAACAGGCTGCGCAGCGCCGGACTGTTGGCGATGACGCCCTCGCGCATGCCCTCGACCAACGCCGAGGCGACCTGCCACAACGGGCTCAACGGCGCGTCGCCGCTCAACGCTTCCAGGCGAGTAAAGACCTTGGCCAGATAATCGAGGTGCGTCTGGTCATCCTGTTCGCGCAGCAGACCGACCAGGGCCATTTGCAGCATCTGCCGCAGTTTGCGCAGCACGTTTGGCAGCTCGGGCGGTTCCAGTGCGGCGAGTGCTTCGTCGCCGAGCGGCGCCAGCTCGGGCAATGGCGGGCTGAACAGGCTGGTTTCCGCCAGCAGGCTTTCACCACGGGCGCTGCGCAGGTCGTTGATCAGCGGCAACACCACCAGCGGCAGGTCACGACGGGCGCTTTGCACGCGGTCGAGGTACGCCGGCAATTGCCCCAGCGCTTGCAGCATCAGGTGCAAGGCTTCGTCGCGGTGCGGCACGCGATCATGTTGCAGAGCTTCGACCAACTGCTCCATTTCCTCGGCGAGCAATGCCGCGCCGTAGAACTCGACCATTTGCAGACTGCCGTGGACCTGATGAATGTACGCCAGGCATTCGTCCAGCCCGGGGAGGGCCTGCGGATCGTCGAGCACGGCTTCGATCGCCTGATGCGCGAGCTTCAGCGTTTCGGCAATTTCGCCCTTGACCCACTCCAGGGCCACATAGTCGTGCCGATCACCCATAACCACTCCACTCACGCTTTATCTGTCGCCGCCGGCAAGGTGAAACCGGACACCGAACGGCGCAACTGACTGGCCATTTTCGCCAGGTTGCCGATGCTCTCGGCGGTGGCCGTGGACCCCGACGAAGTCTGCGAAGTGATCTGCTGGATCACGTTCATCGTCAGCGAGATCTGCCCCGCCGAGGACGTCTGCTGCTGCGCCGCGTTGGAAATGCTCTGGATCAGCGCCGCGAGGGTCTTGGAGACACCTTCGATTTCTTCCAGGGCCACACCGGCATCCTGCGCCAGTCGCGCGCCGCGCACCACTTCGGTGGTGGTCTGTTCCATGGAAATCACCGCTTCGTTGGTGTCGGCCTGAATCGCCCGCACCAGTGTTTCGATCTGCCGGGTCGCGGCGGACGAACGTTCGGCCAGCCGCTGCACTTCGTCGGCAACCACGGCAAAACCGCGCCCGGCATCACCGGCCATCGATGCCTGGATCGCTGCGTTGAGGGCGAGGATGTTGGTCTGGTCGGCGATGTCATCGATCAGGCTGACGATGTCGCCGATCTCCTGAGAGGATTCGCCGAGGCGCTTGATGCGCTTGGCGGTGTCCTGAATCTGCTCGCGGATGTTGTCCATGCCGTGGATGGTGTTGTGCACCACCTCGTTGCCCTTGTTGGCGATTTCCACGGAGCGCTCGGCCACCGCCGACGATTCGGCAGCGTTGGCCGAGACCTGATCGATGGATTCGGCCATGTCGCTGATCGCCGTCGAAGCTTCGGAAATCTGCTGGGCCTGTTGCTCCGAGGCCTGGGCCAGGTGCATGGCGGTGGCCTGGGTTTCCTGCACCGCAGCGGCAACCTGGCCGGCGGTGAGGTTGATGGTCGCCACCAGATCGCGCAATTGGTCTACAGAATAGTTGATCGAGTCGGCGATGGTGCCGGTGAAGTCTTCGGTCACCGAAGCGGTAACGGTGAGGTCGCCATCGGCAAGGTCTTCGATCTCGTCGAGCAGGCGCATGATCGCGTTCTGGTTGCGCTCGTTCTTCTCGGCAGTCTCGCGCAACTGGCGATTGGTTTCGCGCACCATGACCAGGCCGATGAGGATGATCGAGGCCAGTGCCAGCAAGCCCAGCACATAGCCGCCAATGGTGTCGGTGTTGCGCCCGCCGGCGAGATTTTCGAAACCGGTGGCCAGGTGCGAGGCTTCATCGAGCAGGGTTTGCGACAGGGTGAAGATGTTGCTCGCCGATTCGCGGACCTTGAACAGCTCCGGCGAGGTTTCGAGGATCTCGTCCACCGAGCCGGAAACGAACTGGAACAGCTCGGAGATTTCGCTCAAACGCGCACGGGCGTCGCGGTCTTCGACCTGGCTGATTTTCAGCGCCGGGTTGCCCTGCAACATGCCGTTGAGCACCAGACCGAAACGCGCCGCATCGCGGCCAAAGGCATCGGCGGCCTGCTGCGAATTTTCGTCACCGGCGAGCACGGTGTTGACCGCGCCAAGGATGCGTTCGGCCAGCAACGATTGCCGTTGCGCCATCGCCACCTGCGCCGCCGGAGCGCCACGCTGCAGGAGAATTTCCACGACTTTTTCGTATTCGATCTGCAACTGCGGCACGGTTTCGGCCAGCGTCGCGGCGACCTGATGCAGCGACAGCACGGTCTGTTCGCTGCTGAGGATCGCATCGGTGTTTTTCAGCAGGCGCTCCCAGTCCATTTGCACCGCGCGCATTTCCGGGCGCACGGCGACGGGTGCCGGCGGCAGGCCGGTGTTCGGGTCACCTTTCTTCAGGTAACCCCAGCGCTGGGCGAAATCGTTGCGCGCATCGCTGAGCAGTTTGAAGGCGGCCGCCTTGCCCGCCGCCGCTTCGGTGGCGTTCTTGGCGATGCGTTGCGAGAGCACGCGCAGCTCACCGGCGTGGCCGATGTACTGCTTGTCGTAGTTCGCCTGGGTGTTGAGGTACGCGAAGTTGGCGAACAGCAGCATGATGAACACGATCAGTGCGATAAACAGCACGATGATCTGTGCGCGACTGCGCGATGCTTCTGCCGACTTGCCTGTTTTTGCTTTTGTCATCGGTCCTCGCCTGTTTGAAGCTCGCCCGTTGAAACTGTAGGAGTGAGCCTGCTCGCGATTGAACGATAACGCGGTGTGCTTGATACACCGCGGCGCCTGAATCGCGAGCAGGCTCACTCCTACAAGGGATCTGTGTTGTGACGGCTATATTGCGACACCCATGAACACCGGGGATTTGGCCAGTGCGAACAGGCTGAACACCCGCCAGTTCTGTTCGCGGCGGAAATAGCCTTTGACGAACTCGGCCTTGGAGCCCTGGCGCTTGCTGATCGACAGCGGCTCGAAACTGCCCTGCTCGAAATGCTGCAAACCGATGACCTCGTCAACCATCACCCCGGCGAACACGTCTTCGTGTTCCACCACCAATACCCGCCGCTGTTTGCGCAACGGCGACAGCTCGTGGCCGAAGAACCCGCACAGGTCCATGATCGGCAGCAGCCGCCCGCGCAGGTTGGCCACACCCTTGACCCACGGTTTGACCCCGGGCAACTGGGTGAAGCGCGGTTCATGCAGGACTTCGCTGACTTCGCCCATCGGCGCCACATACCAATGCTCGCCGAGGCGAAAGCCGATGCCGCTCCAGCGATCCGGGCGCGCCGCTTGCGAGGGCAGGTCCGCCGCCAGCAGGCGGCAGCGCTGGTCGATCTGCCAGAGCAGTTCGAACGCGGTCAGCGATTCGCTCATGATTGCGCGATCAGCCTTTGAGCACGTTGTTCAGGGTCTTGATCAGGGTGTCTTCGTCGACCGGTTTGGTCAGGTAATCCTTGGCGCCCTGGCGCGTGCCCCAGACCTTGTCGGTTTCCTGATCCTTGGTGGTGATGATGATCACCGGGATGTGCGCGGTGTCGGCATCCTTGGTCAGTTGCCGGGTCGCCTGAAAACCATTGAGGCCGGGCATGACGATGTCCATCAGCACGGCGTCGGGTTTTTCCTGACGAGCCAGGGCCACGCCGTCGGCGCCGTTCTCGGCCTTGAGCACTTCATGGCCGTGCTTCTCAAGCATGCCGGTGAGTTTGTACATTTCAGTCGGCGAATCATCGACGATCAGGATACGTGCCATGGTCTTCCCCATTTTTCTGGTCGACTGCCGGCCCGCTGGCCGAGCGTCACTGTGCGTGTCTTACTGCGGCAAAACGGCGGCGAAGCCCGGAACATGGGCCTGGATCGCGTTGAGCAGTTCTTCTTTGCTGAACGGTTTGGTCAGAAATTGATCAGAGCCGACAATCCGCCCCTTGGCCTTGTCGAACAAACCGTCCCTGGACGACAGCATGATTACCGGCGTCGCCTTGAAAGCGCTGTTGTTCTTGATCAGGGCACAGGTCTGATAACCATCCAGACGCGGCATCATGATGTCGACGAAGATGATCCCGGGATGGTGGTCGGCAATCTTCGCCAGCGCATCGAAACCGTCGATGGCGGTGATCACTTCGCAACCGACGTTCTTCAACAAGGTTTCGGCGGTGCGACGAATCGTTTTCGAGTCGTCGATCACCATGACCTTCAAGGCGCTGGAATGCTGTTCCATAAGAGGGTTCTACCGTCGCCTTTGCGAATCAAATTGTCCGATTTACTGTGAATAATGGCCTGAAACCCTTGATAGCCAAGGGCCGGCGCGATCTGCCAGCCTTTTTAGCACAGTCTCCAGATGCAATCTATCGACGGGTTTTTCCTTGACCCGAAACCCGCCCGGCGCCACTCTGGCGGCACTTTTTCAATACCGATCCGGTAGCCAAATTTCGAGGAAAACCCAATGAGCGTTCGCGTCGGGATTGTCATGGACCCTATCGCCAGCATCTCCTATAAAAAGGATAGCTCGCTGGCCATGCTGCTGGCCGCGCAGAAGCGCGGCTGGGAACTGTTCTACATGGAACAGAAAGACCTGTATCAGGCCGAGGGCCAGGCGCGGGCGCGGATGAGCCCGCTGAAAGTCTTCGCCAACCCGGACAAGTGGTTCGAACTGGACGCCGAGCAGGACAAGCTGCTGAGCGACCTGGACGTGATCCTGATGCGCAAGGATCCGCCGTTCGACATGGAATTCGTTTACTCCACCTACCTGCTGGAACAGGCCGAAGCCGCCGGCGTGCTGGTGGTGAACAAGCCGCAGAGCCTGCGCGACTGCAATGAAAAGCTGTTCGCCACGCTGTTCCCGCAGTGCACGCCGCCAACCATCGTCAGCCGTCGCCCGGATGTACTGCGCCAGTTCGCCGATCATCACGGCGACGTGATCCTCAAGCCGCTGGACGGCATGGGCGGTTCGTCGATCTTCCGCCACACCGCCGGCCACCCGAACCTCTCGGTGATCCTCGAAACCCTGACCCTGCACGGCAAGCAGCAGATCATGATTCAGGGTTACCTGCCGGCGATCGTCGATGGCGACAAGCGCATCCTGATGATCGATGGCGAGCCGGTGGATTACTGCCTGGCGCGAATCCCGGCAATGGGCGAAACCCGTGGCAACCTCGCCGCCGGTGGCCGTGGCGAAGCCCGTCCGCTGACCGAGAAGGATCGCTGGATCGCCGCCCAGGTCGGCCCGACCCTCCGCGAGAAAGGCCTGCTGTTCGTCGGCCTCGATGTGATCGGCGAGCATCTGACCGAAATCAACGTCACCAGCCCGACCTGCATCCGCGAAATCGACAATGCGTTCGGTACTGATATCGGCGGCATGCTGATGGATGCCATTGAGAAGAAGCTGCAAGCTGCAAGCTCCAAGCCGCAAGCTTGAAGCCGAGCGACAAGCTTCTGACTTGCAGCTTGCAGCTCGAAACTTGCAACTGCCTCTATACAGCTTGTCGCTTGAAGCTCGTCGCTTGCAGCTAAAAACCAACATTGCGTTATCATGCCGGGCCCATGAAAACGCGATGTTGGTTTTTCTGTAATGACTCTCCCGTCCGATCTGCCCGCTGAACTCGTCCATCGTGGCGTGCGCCCGGCCGATCGCCTCGGTTTTACCCTGTTTCTCGCGGCGCTGATTCATTTGGCGCTGCTGCTGGGCGTCGGCTTCACGATGGTCGAGCCGCAGCAGATCAGCACAACCCTGGAAATCACCCTCGCCACGTTCAAGACCGAGAAGAAGCCGGAGAAGGCAGATTTTCTCGCTCAGGAAAACCAGGAAGGCAGTGGCACGCTGGACAAGAAAGCCCTGCCCAAGACCACTGAAGTCGCGCCTTTCCAGGACAATCAGGTCAAAAAGGTCACCCCGCCACCCGCGGCCAAGCCAGAGGTGCAGGAAGCCGCACCGAAGGCAGCGGTGACTACGGTAGCGCCGAAACCGAAGAAAGCGCCGACCAAGAAAGAAGAAAGCAAAACCGAGGTCAAACCGACCGTCGACGCGCCGGCGTTCGACAGTTCGCAGCTGTCCAGCGACATCGCCAGCCTCGAGGCGGAACTGGCCAAGGAACAACAGCTGTACGCCAAGCGCCCGCGCATCCACCGCTTGAGCGCGGCCTCGACCATGCGCGACAAGGGCGCTTGGTACAAGGACGACTGGCGCAAGAAGGTCGAGCGCATCGGCAACCTCAACTACCCCGAAGAAGCACGGCGCAAGCAGATCTACGGCAATTTGCGCCTGATGGTCTCGATCAACCGCGACGGCTCGCTGTATGAAGTGCTGGTGCTGGAGTCCTCCGGCCAGCCGCTGCTGGATCAGGCCGCGCAACGCATCGTCCGCCTGGCCGCGCCGTTTGCACCGTTTACCGGCGATCTGTCGGATATCGATCGTCTGGAAATCATCCGCACTTGGAAATTTGCCCGGGGCGACAAGCTCTCGAGCAACTGACACACCACATACCCCCTGTAGGAGTGAGCCTGCTCGCGATAGCGGTATGTCAGAACCT
>NZ_QETJ01000062.1:0-27267 GCF_003105095.1 Pseudomonas sp. NDM
CTTGTAGGCGTGAGCCTGCTCGCGATGGCGGTGTATCAGTTGCGGATACCGGCGACTGGAATATAGCTATCGCGAGCAGGCTCACTCCTACAGAAGGATGGTGTTGGGCTCAGGTTCCAGGCTTCGGCGTACGGGCCAGGCAATACACATCGACCCGCGCTGCACCTGCATTCATCAACAACCGCGCCAGCGCCTGAGCGGTCGCACCGGTGGTCAGGACGTCGTCAACCAGCGCGAAATGGCGGCCGCTTACCTGCGCCTCAGGCTCCAGCGCGAAGGCATTGCGCAAATTGCGTTTGCGCGCCTTGGCATCCAGATCCTGCTGGGCATCGGTGTCGATGACTCGCCGCAGCACCTGTTCTTCGCACGGCAGGTCCAGCGAAACACTCAACCAGCGCGCGAGCATTGCCGCTTGATTGAAGCCCCGTTGACGCAGCCGTTTATTCGCCAGCGGCACCGGCAGCAGCACATCAGGCCTGAGCAAATCCTCGTCGAAACGATGTTGCAGGTATTGGCCGAGAACGTCGGCGAGCAGGTGGCCAAACGGCCATTTCGCGTTGTGTTTAAACCGCGTAATCAGGCTGTCCACCGGGAAGCCATAAACCCACGGCACGGCGACTTGTTCGAACGCCGGCGGCTCTAGCACGCAATCACCGCAGGTCAGGCCATCTCCTGCCAGTGGCAAAGCGCAGCTCTGGCACTGGCTGCCGAGCCAGGGCAGCTCGGTTTCGCAAGCCTCGCACATTGGCATTTGTGCTTCTGCGGGCTCATCGCACAGCAAACAGGTCTGTACGTTTTTTAAACAGATGTAAACCTGTCCTTGGTATTGCGGTTGACAGCGCATCGCTCTTCCTTAAATATGCCGAACATCCGTGTAGCGCCTGTGGGTATTCGGTTTTCCCCGGCGCCAGCCAAGCATAACCAAGGAATTGCCCATGAGCGCGAGCACTGCCGCCACCCTGCGTCACGATTGGTCTCTGGCCGAAGTCAAAGCACTGTTCGTACAGCCATTCAACGACTTGCTGTTCCAGGCGCAAACGGTGCACCGCGCACATTTCAACGCCAACCGTGTGCAGGTCTCGACACTGCTGTCGATCAAGACCGGCGCCTGCCCGGAGGACTGCAAGTACTGCCCGCAGTCCGGGCACTACAACACCGGTCTGGAAAAAGAAAAACTGATGGAAGTGCAGAAGGTCCTCGAAGAGGCTGCCCGGGCCAAAGCCATTGGTTCGACGCGGTTCTGCATGGGCGCAGCGTGGAAACATCCATCGGCCAAAGACATGCCGTATGTGTTGAAGATGGTTGAAGGCGTGAAAGCCCTCGGCCTGGAAACCTGCATGACCCTCGGGCGCCTCGATCAGGAGCAGACCGAAGCGCTGGCCAAGGCCGGCCTCGATTACTACAACCACAACCTCGACACCTCGCCGGAGTTCTACGGCAGCATCATCACCACCCGCACTTACAGCGAGCGCCTGCAAACGCTGGCCTACGTGCGCGAGTCGGGGATGAAAATCTGCTCCGGCGGCATTCTCGGCATGGGCGAATCGCTGGACGATCGCGCCAATCTGCTGATCCAGTTGGCCAACCTGCCCGAACATCCGGAATCAGTGCCGATCAACATGCTGGTGAAGGTCGCCGGCACGCCGCTGGAAAATGCCGAAGACATCGACCCGTTCGATTTCATCCGCATGCTCGCCGTCGCGCGCATTCTCATGCCGCAATCCCACGTGCGCCTGTCGGCCGGTCGCGAGGCAATGAACGAGCAGATGCAGGCCCTGGCCTTTTTTGCCGGCGCCAACTCGATTTTCTACGGCGACAAACTGCTTACCACCGCTAACCCGCAGGCGGACAAGGACATGCAGTTGTTCGCACGCCTCGGTATCCAGCCGGAAGCTCGCGAAGAGCATTCCGATGAGGTTCACCAGGCGGCGATCGAGCAGGCGCTGGTGGAGCAGAAGAGTAGCGAGCAGTTCTATAACGCCGCCGTCTGACTGCTGTTGAAATGCAAAACTGTAGGAGTGAGCCTGCTCGCGATGACGGTGTTTCAGTCGACATCAATGCTGAATGTTCGACCGCTATCGCGAGCAGGCTCACTCCTACAAGGATCTGTGTCATTTGAAAAGTCGAGGCCTGCATGTCTTTCGATCTCGCCGCACGCCTTGCTGCCCGCCGGGCCGAAAACCTCTACCGCCAGCGCCCGCTGCTCGAGTCTCCGCAAGGCCCGCACGTGGTGGTCGATGGCCAGTCGCTGCTCGCGTTCTGCAACAACGACTATCTGGGCCTGGCCAATCATCCGCAGGTAATCGAAGCCTGGCGCGCCGGCGCTGAGCGTTGGGGCGTCGGCGGTGGTGCGTCGCATCTGGTCATCGGCCACAGCAGCCCGCATCACGCGCTGGAAGAAGCACTTGCCGATCTGACTGGCCGGCCGCGTGCACTGCTGTTCACCACCGGTTACATGGCCAACCTCGGCGCAGTCACTGCGCTCGTCGGGCAGGGCGATACGGTGCTCGAAGACCGGCTCAATCACGCTTCATTGCTGGACGCGGGCCTGTTGTCCGGCGCGCGTTTCAATCGTTATCTGCACAACGACGCCGAAAGCCTGGGCAAGCGCCTGGAGAAAGCCACTGGCAACACTTTGGTGGTCACCGACGGCGTGTTCAGCATGGACGGTGACATCGCCGACCTGCCGGCGCTGGCCCGCGAGGCCAAGGCCAAAGGCGCGTGGCTGATGGTTGATGACGCTCATGGCTTCGGCCCGTTGGGCGCCAACGGCGGCGGGATCGTCGAGCACTTTGGCTTGAGCCAGGACGATGTGCCGGTGCTGGTCGGCACCCTCGGGAAAGCTTTCGGCACTGCCGGAGCGTTTGTCGCCGGCAGCGAAGAGTTGATCGAAAGCCTGATCCAGTTCGCCCGCCCGTACATCTACACCACCAGCCAACCACCGGCGCTGGCCTGCGCGACGCTGAAAAGTCTGGAGCTGTTGCGCAGTGAACACTGGCGCCGTGAACACCTGCGGACCTTGATCCGCCAGTTCCGCCACGGCGCCGAGCAGATCGGGTTGGAGCTGATGGACAGCTTCACGCCGATCCAGCCGATCCTGATCGGCGATGCCGCGCGCGCCGTGCGGTTGTCGCAGATGCTGCGCGAGCGCGGGCTGATGGTCACGGCGATCCGTCCGCCGACCGTGCCTGCTGGGAGTGCGCGACTGCGGGTGACGCTGACCGCCGCCCACAGTGAGGCGCAGGTGCAACGCTTGCTGGAAGGACTGGCGGATTGTTTTGCCCGATTGTCGTTGGAGCCAAGCCATGCGTAATCGCCTGATTCTGCTGCCCGGCTGGGGCCTCGGCGTATCACCACTGGAGCCGCTGGCCGCAGCGTTGCGTGGCCTCGACGAACATTTGCAGGTCGAAATCGAGCCGCTGCCGGAGCTGGATTCCGCCAACGTTGAAGACTGGCTCGACGAACTCGATGCAAGCATTGCTCAGGAAGTCTGGCTCGGTGGCTGGTCGCTGGGCGGTATGCTCGCCTCTGAGTTGGCGGCACGCCGCGGCGAGGCGTGCTGCGGTGTGCTGACGCTGGCGAGCAACCCTGCGTTTGTCGCCCATGAACAGTGGCCGAACGCGATGCCCGCCGAGACTTTCGATGCCTTTCTTGCCGGTTGCCAAGCCGACCCGCGTCCCACCCTCAAGCGTTTCGCTTTGTTGTGTACGCAAGGCTCAACTGACCCCCGTGGCTTGTCGCGCTTGCTGCTGGGTGGCGCGCCAGCCACCGAGCCGACCGCGCTGATGGCGGGGCTGGAACTGCTCGCGCAACTGGACACGCGTCAGGCGCTGCAGGCATTTCGCGGGCCGCAGTTTCATCTGTTCGGCGGGCAGGACGCTCTGGTCCCGGCAGAAGCGGCGGGCGCGTTGTTTGCGCTGCTGCCGGATATCGAAATTGGCCTGATCGAACAGGCCAGCCATGCTTTTCTGCTGGAGGACCCGCATGGAGTCGCGGGCGCGATCCAGGCGTTTCTACATGAGTGCGCTGATGACTGACCTATCTCTTGTCCTGCCTGGTGGTTTGCCTGACAAGCGCCAGGTGGCGGCGTCTTTTTCTCGTGCAGCGGCCAGTTACGACAGCGTCGCCGAATTGCAGCGCGATGTCGGCACGCAGTTGCTCGAGCGCTTGCCGGCAGGTTTCGTGCCCTCGCGGTGGCTCGATCTCGGTTGCGGGACTGGCTATTTCACCCGAGCGCTGGCCTCGCGTTTTACCCGCAGCAGCGGGGTCGCGCTGGACATTGCCGAGGGCATGCTCAATCACGCACGGCCGTTGGGTGGCGCTGAGCATTTCATTGCGGGCGATGCCGAGCGGCTGCCGTTGCAGGATGCGAGTTTAGAGCTGATTTTCTCCAGCCTCGCGGTGCAGTGGTGCGCCGACTTCGAAGCGGTGCTCAGTGAAGCCTTCCGTGCGCTGAAACCGGGTGGAATCTTTGCGTTTGCTAGTCTGTGTACAGGGACGCTGTTGGAGCTGCGTGAGAGTTGGCAGCAGGTCGACGGGCTGGTGCACGTCAACCGCTTCCGCGAATTCGCCCGCTATGAACAGTTATGTGCTGCCAGTGGCATGCGCATCGTGGCTCTGGAGAATCGGCCGCACGTGTTGCATTACCCGGATGTGCGCAGCCTCACTCACGAGCTGAAAGCGCTGGGCGCGCACAATCTGAATCCCGGCCGGCCGGGCGGTTTGACCGGGCGGGCGCGGATTCTCGGGCTGATCGAAGCGTATGAGCGGTTCCGTCAGTCGTCAGGGCTGCCGGCAACCTATCAGGTGGTCTACGCCGTGTTGGAGAAACCTCTATGAGCGCAGCCTATTTCATCACCGGAACCGACACCGATGTCGGCAAGACCACGGTTGCTGCCGGATTGCTCCACGCGGCGCGATCGGCAGGATTGAGCACAGCGGCGGGCAAACCGGTGGCTTCCGGGTGCGACGTCACGCCCAAAGGCTTGCGCAACGCTGATGCGTTGGCGCTGTTGGCCGAATGTTCGTTGCCACTGACTTATCAACAGGTCAACCCGGTGGCGTTCGAGCCAGCGATCGCGCCGCATCTGGCAGCGCGCGAAGCAGGTGTGGCGCTGACGGTGCAATCGCTGCTGGTGCCGATGCGCGGGATTCTGGCGATGAACGCCGATTTCACCCTGATCGAAGGTGCGGGTGGCTGGCGGGTGCCGTTGGCCGATCAGGACAATATTTCGGATCTGGCGATTGCACTGAAGCTGCCGGTGATTCTGGTGGTGGGCGTAAGGCTGGGCTGCATCAGTCACGCGTTGCTGACCGCCGAGGCGATCGCTCGCGATGGCCTGCAATTGGCGGGGTGGGTGGCGAACATCATCGATCCGAAAACTTCGCGGCTGGAGGAAAACCTTGCGACCCTGGCCGAGCGCATCCCCGCGCCGTGCCTGGGCCGCGTGCCGAAACTCAAGGCGTTGAGTGCCGAAGCGGTGGCCGAGCATTTGCAACTGGATTTGCTCGACTAAGTTTTTGCCTATGAACAGGCACTGTGCCATTAGTGTTTTTGACGGGTGTTTTGCTGGCGCGTCTGCTTCAATGGCGACCATTGATCCTTTGCAGGGACGGGCACGACTATGGAAATCTCCGGCAACACGGCTTTTTATGCAGGGCTGAGCTCGATTCAGTCGGGGCAGAACCGCGTCGATCAGGCCGCCAGCCAGATCGCCAACACCACCATCGAACGTTCGGTGACCAGCCAGTCGTCCGAAGTGCAGGTCAATCGCCTGCGCGGAGTGGATCGCGCACAGGAGTCGGATCTGACCAGCAATATCGTCGAGCTGTCGCAGGGCAAGACTCAGGCTGAGCTGGGTGTGAAGGTGGCCAAGGCGTCCGACGAAGTGCTGGGGACGATCATTGATACCTTCGCCTGACTGAATCTGCTGTAAACCTCGAAACGCCGCGCCCTGTCGCGGCGTTTTTCGTTTAAGTCCTTCTTGCTCAACTAATCTTTTCTTCAACGCCTGTGGCTTATTTCAAGTCGCGGCGATTTTGCGTTTCCGGCGTTTGGAAAAGCTGATGACGAACGGCAAAAGATCCACGCTTGACAAGATTTCGGCGTAAACGTATGTTTCAAACAACTGTTTGACCGTCACAACAACTCAACACGGTCGTTCATTCCCGGTTACATCAGCAGAGGTTTATCGCTATGCCTGACTACAAGGCCCCCTTGCGTGATATTCGCTTCGTTCGTGACGAGCTGCTCGGCTACGAAGCGCACTATCAGAGCCTGCCAGCGTGCGCAGATGCCACGCCGGACATGGTTGACGCCATCCTCGAGGAAGGCGCCAAGTTTTGTGAGCAGGTACTGGCACCGCTGAACCGCGTGGGCGATCTGGAAGGCTGCACCTGGAGCGAGTCCGGCGTGAAAACCCCGACTGGCTTCAAAGAGGCGTACAAGCAATTCGTCGAAGGCGGCTGGCCGAGCCTGGCGCACGACGTTGAGCATGGCGGCCAAGGTCTGCCTGAGTCGTTGGGCCTGGCAGTCAGCGAAATGGTTGGCGAAGCCAACTGGTCGTGGGGCATGTACCCGGGCCTGTCGCACGGTGCGATGAACACCATCTCCGAGCACGGCACCCCTGAGCAGCAGGAAGCCTATCTGACCAAACTGGTGTCCGGCGAATGGACCGGCACCATGTGCCTGACCGAACCGCACTGCGGCACCGACCTGGGCATGCTGCGCACCAAGGCCGAGCCTCAGGCCGACGGTTCCTACAAAGTCTCCGGCACCAAGATCTTCATCTCGGCCGGTGAGCACGACATGGCCGACAACATCGTCCACATCGTTTTGGCGCGCCTGCCGGATGCACCGGCTGGCACCAAAGGCATCTCGCTGTTTATCGTGCCGAAATTCCTGCCGAACGCCGATGGCACCATCGGCGCGCGCAACGCAGTGAGCTGCGGTTCGCTGGAACACAAGATGGGTATCCACGGCAACGCTACCTGCGTGATGAACTTCGACGGCGCCACCGGTTACCTGATCGGCCCGGCGAACAAAGGCCTGAACTGCATGTTCACCTTTATGAACACCGCTCGTCTGGGCACTGCGTTGCAAGGCTTGGCCCACGCCGAAATCGGCTTCCAGGGCGGTCTGAAATACGCTCGCGATCGCCTGCAAATGCGCTCGCTGACTGGCCCGAAAGCGCCGGACAAAGCGGCTGACCCGATCATCGTTCACCCAGACGTGCGCCGTATGCTGTTGACCATGAAGGCGTTCGCCGAAGGCAACCGCGCGATGGTGTACTTCACCGCCAAACAGGTCGACATCGTCAAGTACGGCGTCGATGAAGAAGAGAAGAAGAAGGCCGACGCACTGCTGGCGTTCATGACTCCGATCGCCAAAGCGTTCATGACCGAAGTCGGCTTCGAAGCCGCTAACCACGGCGTGCAGATCTACGGCGGCCACGGCTTCATCGCCGAGTGGGGCATGGAGCAGAACGTTCGCGACAGCCGCATTTCGATGCTGTACGAAGGCACCACCGGTATCCAGGCCCTCGACCTGCTCGGCCGTAAAGTGCTGATGACTCAAGGCGAGGCTTTGAAAGGCTTCACCAAGATCGTCCACAAGTTCTGCCAGACCAACGAAGGCAACGAAGCCGTTCAGGAATTCGTCGCGCCGCTGGCTGCACTGAACAAGGAATGGGGCGAGCTGACCATGAAGGTCGGTATGGCCGCCATGAAAGATCGCGAAGAAGTCGGCGCGGCCTCTGTGGACTACCTGATGTACTCCGGTTATGCCTGCCTGGCCTACTTCTGGGCGGACATGGCGCGCCTGGCTGCGGAAAAACTGGCTGCCGGCACTACAGACGAGGCGTTCTACACCGCCAAGCTGCAAACTGCGCGCTTCTACTTCCAGCGCATCCTGCCGCGTACCCGTACGCACGTGGCCACTATGCTGTCGGGCGCTGGCAACCTGATGGACATGAAGGAAGAAGACTTCGCACTGGGCTACTAAGCCCTACCGCAGTCTGCCAAAACCGCTGTTCCCGCTAGGGGGCAGCGGTTTTTTTGTTTGCGGATCGCTCAGATAGTCGAGCTTCCGGCCGTTACAGAGACCGTGTGTGATCTGGATCACATTGTATGGGCTTGGCCGCACTTTGCAGGCACAATGCCATCTCTTTGCTATGACGGGTCGGAGCTTACCCTTGCCGCGTTCTTCCGCTGTACGTTTCAGCCATTTCCTGCCATCACTGCTGTTATTGCTCGCGGGGCTGGCGGCTGCGTACGTCAAAGACCTCAGCGTGTTCTTCACGTCCCTGTTCAACGTCTTGCCGACCCTGGTTCTTCTGCTTGGCGGGGCGTATTGCGCGGTGTACCGGCGTCAGCGCGAACTGTTCCTGATGCTGACGGTGTACATCGCCTACTTCCTGCTCGACACCCAGACCGATTTTTACCGCGACAACGGCAAGGTGCGCGAAGACGCTGCGGTGGTGTTCCATCTGGTCTGCCTGCTCTTGCCGTTGTTGTTCGGGCTGTTCGCGGCGTGGCAGGAACGTACCCATCTGTTTCAGGACATGGTCGCGCGGTTCGCTGTGCTGCTGGCATTTGGCAGCGTGGCGCTGGGCCTGGAACAAAGTTACCCACAGGCGCTGCTGCTGTGGCTGTCGGAGATCCGCTGGCCGGCGCTGCACGGCGCATGGATGAGCCTGATCCAGTTGTCCTACCCGGTGTTCATCTCGGCCTTCCTGTTGCTGGCCTGGCAATACTGGCGCAACCCGCGTCCCTTGCACGCGGCGCAACTGGTCGGCTTGCTCGGGGTATTCTGGATGCTGCCGAAGACGTTCATTCTGCCGTTCACCCTCAACATCATGTGCAGCCAGGTAATGCTGATGATCGCGGCCGCGGTTGCGCATGAGGCCTATCAAATGGCCTTCCGCGACGAACTCACCGGTCTGCCGGGTCGACGCGCGCTCAACGAACGTATGCAACGCCTCGGGCGTAATTATGTGCTGGCGATGAGCGACGTCGATCATTTCAAGAAATTCAACGACACCCACGGCCACGATGTCGGCGATCAGGTCCTGCGGCTGGTCGCCAGTAAGCTGTCGAAAATCAGCGGTGGCGGTAGGGCGTATCGCTATGGCGGTGAGGAATTTGCCCTGGTGTTCGCAGGCAAAACCCTTGAGGAATGCATGCCGCACCTGGAAGTGATCCGTGAATCGATCGCCTCTTACAGCATTCAGCTGCGCAACCAGGAAAACCGCCCGCAGGACGACCAGCAAGGTCGCCAGCGGCGCAGTGGTTCCGGGGCCTCGGCCGTGTCGGTGACGGTAAGCATCGGCGTCGCCGAACGCGTGGAGCAGCGTACTCCGGAAGAAGTGCTCAAGTCCGCCGACCAGGCGTTGTACAGCGCCAAGGGCGCCGGGCGTAACTGCGTCATGGCATTCGGGCAGAACCGTCGTGGCGCGGTGCGCATGGACACCGCTGCGGGTTGAGTGATGACGGCGCATTCAGCGCCCGCACAGTGATTGTCGGGTGGGGTGGCCGGCAGTAGGTTGGTGAAATCTGCTGACGGAGAAGCCACCATGCCCGAGTACAAAGCTCCCCTGCGCGATATGCGCTTTCTGATCGATCACGTCTTCGATTTCCACACCAGCTACGCCAGTCTCGGCGCGCATGACGCCAGCCCGGACATGATCAGCGCGATCCTCGAAGAAGGCGCGAAGTTCTGCGAGAACGTGCTGGCCCCGCTCAATCGCAGCGGCGACGAAGAGGGTTGCCATTTCGACAATGGCGTGGTGACAACGCCTACAGGCTTCAAGCAGGCCTTCGCACAATATGTCGAGGGCGGCTGGCACGGGTTGGCGGCCGATCCAGCTTACGGCGGCCAAGGTCTGCCGAGTTCGCTGGGGCTGGTGATCAGCGAGATGGTCGGCTCCAGTAACACGTCGTGGGGCATGTACCCGGGCCTGACTCACGGCGCGATGTCGGCGATCCACGCCCACGGCACCGCCGAGCAGAAAGACACCTACCTGAGCAAACTCACCGCTGGCCAGTGGACTGGCACCATGTGCCTGACCGAAGCCCACTGCGGCACCGATCTGGGCATCATCAAGACCCGTGCGGTGCCTCGGGCTGACGGCAGCTTCGCGATCACCGGCAGCAAGATTTTCATCTCCGCTGGCGAGCATGACCTGAGCGACAACATCATCCATCTGGTATTGGCCAAGCTGCCGGACGCACCCGCCGGGACCAAAGGCATTTCCCTGTTTATCGTGCCCAAGTTCCTCCCCGATGCAGCTGGCGAAGCGGGGGAGCGCAATGGCGTTTCCTGCGGCTCGATCGAGCACAAGATGGGCATCAAGGCCTCGGCCACCTGCGTGCTGAATTTCGATGCCGCCACGGGTTACTTGATCGGCGAGCCGAACAAGGGCCTCAACTGCATGTTCACCATGATGAACCACGCGCGGCTTGGCACCGGCATGCAGGGCCTGTGTCTGGGCGAAGCGAGTTTTCAGGGCGCGATCAAATACGCCAACGACCGCCTGCAAATGCGCGCGCTGACCGGCGCCAAAGCTCCAGATAAACCTGCCGACCCGATCATCGTCCACCCGGACGTGCGGCGCATGTTGCTGACCATGAAAGCCTTCAACGAAGGCAATCGGGCGCTGACCTACTTCACCGCTCAGCTGCTCGATGCCGCGCACCTGAGCAGCGACGTCCAGGCACGTCAGGAGGCCGAAGACTTGTTGGCGTTCCTCACGCCGATCTGCAAAGCGTTCATGACCGACACCGGGCTGGAAGTGACCAACCACGGCATGCAGGTGTTTGGCGGCCACGGTTTCATTCGTGAGTGGGGCATGGAGCAACTGGTACGCGATTGCCGGATCGCGCCGATCTACGAGGGCACCAACGGCATTCAGGCGCTCGACCTGCTCGGGCGCAAAGTGCTGGGAAGCCAAGGCAAGCTGCTGCGCGGCTTCACCAAAATCGTCCACAAGTTCTGCGCAGCGAACGCCGACCATGCGCAGTTGGGCAGCTTCGTCGCGCAACTCAACGGGCTCAATCAACAGTGGGGCGACCTGACCATGAAGGTCGGCATGGCCGCCATGAAAAACCCGGATGAAGTCGGCGCCGCGTCCGTGGATTACCTGATGTACAGCGGCTACATCATCCTTGGCTACCTGTGGCTGCGCATGGCGCTGGTCGCGCAGGCACAGCTGGACGCAGGCGAGGGTGAGTCTGATTTCCTCAAGGGCAAACTGGCGACGTGCGAGTTTTACTTCAAGCGCCTGTTGCCGCGTACGGCTGCGCATCAGTCGGCGATCGAGGCGGGGAGTGATTGCTTGATGACTTTGCCAGCGGAGTCGTTTGCGCTTTAGGTAAAAGCAAAAGATCGCAACCTGCGGCAGTTCCTACAGGGGATCGCGTTTTATCTGTAGGACCCGCTAAAGGCTGCGATCTTTTCTGTGGTGACTAAAAATAACAAATCAGTCACCGGTTGACCCTATGTGTCGCAAAAGTTGTTGGGTTACACTCCGGATCAACGAAAACATCATTCCACGAACCACCTGTTTAGATCTTGCGAGGTTTGCCATGGCTGACTACAAAGCGCCGCTGCGCGATATGCGCTTCGTCCTCAATGAAGTGTTCGAAGTCGCCAAACTCTGGGCCGAGCTGCCGGCGCTGGCCGAGACCGTCGACGCCGAAACCGTTGAAGCGATTCTCGAAGAGGCCGGCAAGGTCACCAGCAAAAGCATCGCGCCACTGAGCCGTGCCGCTGACGAGGAAGGTTGCCATTGGGCGGATGGTGCCGTCACCACGCCGGCCGGTTTCCCACAGGCTTATCAGACATATGCTGAGGGCGGTTGGGTCGGCGTTGGCGGTGATCCGGCCTACGGTGGCATGGGCATGCCCAAAGCCGTGTCGGCGCAGGTCGAAGAGATGGTCAACTCCGCCAGCCTGGCGTTCGGTCTGTACCCGATGCTGACCGCTGGCGCATGCCTGTCGATCAATGCCCATGCCAGCGAAGAGCTGAAAGCCGCGTACCTGCCAAACATGTACGCCGGGATCTGGGCTGGTTCCATGTGCCTGACCGAGCCGCACGCCGGCACCGACCTGGGGATCATTCGCACCAAGGCCGAACCTCAGGCCGACGGTTCCTACAAGGTCAGCGGCACCAAGATCTTCATCACCGGTGGCGAACACGACCTCACCGAAAACATCATCCACCTGGTGCTGGCGAAACTGCCGGACGCCCCGGCGGGGCCGAAAGGCATTTCGCTGTTTCTGGTGCCGAAGTTCATGGTCAATGCCGACGGCAGCCTCGGCGCGCGCAATCCGGCGAACTGCGGTTCGATCGAACACAAGATGGGCATCCAGGCCTCGGCGACCTGCGTGATGAACTTCGACGAAGCCGTCGGCTATCTGGTCGGCGAGCCGAACAAAGGCCTGGCGGCGATGTTCACCATGATGAACTACGAGCGTCTGGGCGTAGGCATCCAGGGTCTGGCCACGGGCGAGCGCTCCTATCAGAACGCGGTTGAATACGCGCGCGATCGTCTGCAGAGCCGATCGCCGACCGGCGCGCAGAACAAGGACAAAGTTGCTGATCCGATCATCGTCCACCCGGACGTGCGGCGCATGCTACTGACCATGAAAGCCTCGAACGAAGGCGGTCGTGCGTTTTCCACTTACGTGGCGATGCAACTGGATACCGCCAAGTTCAGCGAAGACGCGACCACCCGCAAGCGCGCGGAAGATCTGGTCGCGTTGCTGACGCCGGTGGCAAAAGCCTTCCTGACCGACCTGGGGCTGGAAACCACCGTTCACGGCCAGCAGATCTTCGGTGGCCACGGTTACATCCGCGAGTGGGGCCAGGAGCAACTGGTGCGTGACGTGCGCATCACCCAGATCTACGAAGGCACCAACGGCATTCAGGCGCTGGATCTGGTCGGGCGCAAGATCGTTGGCAGTGGCGGCGCGTTCTACCAGCTGTTCGCTGACGAGATTCGTCACTTCACCGCAACCGCCAGCGCCGATCTTGGCGAGTTCACCAAGCCACTGAACGATGCCGTCGACACCCTCGACGAGCTGACCGCGTGGCTGCTCGACCGGGCGAAAAACAATCCGAACGAAATCGGCGCGGCCTCGGTCGAATATTTGCAAGCGTTCGGCTACACCGCTTACGCCTACATGTGGGCGTTGATGGCCAAAGCCTCGCTGGGCAAGGAAGCGCAGGACGATTTCTATGCGAGCAAGCTAGGCACCGCACGCTTCTATTTCGCCCGCCTTTTGCCGCGTATTCACTCGCTGAGCGCGTCGGTCAAAGCCGGTAGCGAGTCGCTTTTCCTGCTCGATGCTGCACAGTTCTGATCCCGCGCGCGTCATGTAAGCATTTGCTTACGTGACGTGCTGCTGTTCTCCCATATGCGTACATTGGATCCACGGCTAATCTACATTTCATGGACGTCGCGCAGGAAGCGCAAAGTAAACAACACGGACACGTAGGATTCTGCCAGGGTGGCGGAGTGAAATGGATGTCAGGGAAACAGTCTGCAAAGCCCCGCTTCGGCGGGGTTTTCTTTTGCCTGAAGAAAAGTGCTCAGCCCAGCGGATCCAGCGGCCGTTGCACTTCGCGGTCGATGACCTCTTCAAGTAATGTCCGCAAAAGGGCCAACGAAGCCTGTTGGCGTTGAACATCGCGACACACCAGGCCGACTTTCAGGGGCACGCGTGGTTCGCTTAGCGGTTTCCACAGCAAATCTTCATCGTCGTATTCCTTCTGCGAGCGTCCTGGCAACACCGTTGCGAGTATGGTGTGCGGAAGGCTGTCGAGAATACCCAGCATATTGTTCAGCTCGGCCTGCACCTGCGGACGGCGTCCAAGGCTGGTCAGTTGTGCCTGCCAGATCTGCCGGATCTGGAATTCTTCGCCGAGCAGCAGCATCGGCAGTTCAGCAGCCTGGCGCATCGAGACTTTCTTGAAATCACGTAAGGGATGATCCGCCGGGATGACCAGCGTCAGTTCGTCCTCGTACAGCAACACGCCGTGCAGCCCGGGTTGGCGGGGCGGCAGATAACTGATGCCGATGTCCAGCGAACCATTGAGCAGGCGTCGTTCGATCTCCAGCCCGGTCAGCTCATAGATCTGCACCACCAGATGCGGCTGCGCCTTGCGCACACGCTCGAGCATTTGCGGCACGAGGCTGGTGTGCACCGTTTGCAGCACACCGATCGCCAGGGTCCGCAACGCCTGCCCCTTGAAATTGCCCAACGCCTCGCGCGCCCGCTGCAAGCCATCGAGCAGCGGTAACGCGTGGTTGTACAACGTATGAGCGGCAAGGGTCGGCAGCAAGCGTTTGCTGCTGCGTTCGAACAGCGTTACATCGAGGTTCTGCTCAAGCTGACGAATCTGCTGCGACAGTGCCGGCTGCGAGATCGACAGCCGTTCGGCCGCACGGCCGACATGACCCTCTTCGTAGACCGCGACGAAATAACGCAGTTGTTTGAAATCCATAAGTAATGCTTATTGAAATAGCTCGGAAATCGAAATGGCCCGCAGACGCGGGTGCGCCTAGTCTAACCGCAATCCCAAGGCTTTCAGGGCCGAAAATACGCGATGAATGACCTGCGCTTCGCCAGTGTTTACATAGGCAGTTCAAAATACCTCCAGCGAGGTATTTGCGGATGAATCTGTTCAGTTTGCGGCGCCACACGCCAGATCTTGATGACCTTGCATTCGAGGCGGAGTCCTCAGCAATGACCGATCGTCTACATGCCGCTCGTCTGATGTCCAGTGTTGAACGGCCGCCCCAAGTCTTCGTTCGAGGCCAGGGTTCCTGGCTGTGGGACAGCAACGATCGCGCCTATCTCGACTTTTCCCAGGCCGGCGGCGCCAACAGCCTTGGCCACAGCCCCACCGCGCTGGTCAAAGCCATTGCCAGTCAGGCGCAGGCGCTGATCAATCCGGGTTTCAAGCTGCACAATCGCGGCATGCTCAGCCTCGCCGAGCGCCTGTGTGCCAGCACCCACAGCGATCAGGCTTATCTGCTCAACAGCGGCAGCGAAGCCTGTGAGGCGGCGCTCAGACTGGCACTCAAGTGGGGCCAACTGCATCGCGGGGGCGCTTCGCGGATCATCATGGCGCAGCAGGGCTGCCATGGTCGCAGTCTGGCGACGAATGATCAGGTGCCATTCAACGACTTGCCGGCCCTGCACGCGGCGGTCGACGCGCAGACCGTCGCGATCATGCTTGAACCGATCCAGAGCGACGCCGGGGTTATTCCCGCGACCGAGCATTACCTCAAAGGCGTCGAGCGACTGTGTCGCGAGTTGGGCATTCTGCTGATTCTCGACGAAGTACAGACCGGTATCGGCCGCTGCGGCGCCTTGCTCGCCGAACAGTCCTACGGCATTCGCGCCGATATCGTCGTGCTCGGCAAAGGCCTTGGCGGCGGCTTGCCACTGGCAGCGTTGCTGGCGCGGGGCAAAGCCTGCTGTTTCGCCGTCGGCGAACTGGGCGGCACCCATCACGGCAACGCCTTGATGACCGCAGCCGGCCTGGTGGTACTCGACAGCGTGCACGACCGCAGCTTCCTCCAGCAGGTCAACGACAACGGCCAGCATCTGCGCGAAGGCCTTGCGCGATTGGCGCACCGCTATGGGCATGGCGAACTGCGCGGCCAGGGCCTGTTCTATGGGCTGACGTTATCGGCAGAATGCGCCGATGCCGTTGTTCACGCTGCGCTGCACGAAGGCCTGATACTCAACGCCGTGCAACCCGACTGCCTGCGTTTCACCCCGGCCCTCACAGTCAGCAAAGCCAACATCGACGAAATGCTTTTGCGCCTGGGCCGCGCTTTCTCGCGAGTACGCACCGCTCAATTGCAGTGCCGTAAGGGCATTGCCGTCTGAGCTGAACTGCCCCACCGATTACCCGAACCGTCTCGCGGTATAACGCACGCCCCACGCCTGATTCTTTTGGCGTGGGGCGTTTTTTTGTGGTGCTGGCGATCAAATAGCAAGCGTAATGAACCCTGACGAACGGCGCAGGTCGATTAGCTTGTATGGCTCAAGTGAGCCAACCCCCATTCAGGAGCTGCCCCATGGATTTCATTCGTATCATCATCGCTATTCTGTTGCCGCCACTGGGCGTGTTTCTGCAGGTCGGATTTGGCGGGGCATTCTGGCTGAACATTCTGCTGACGCTGTGCGGCTACATTCCGGGAATCGTGCATGCGGTGTATATCATCGCCAAGCGTTGAGTCCGTTAGCGTCGATCAGATAGCTTTCGCGAGCAGGCTCGGTCCCACACTGGATCTGTGGTGTACACAAGTCCTCTGTGGGAGCGAGCCTGCTCGCGACAGGCGCGACCGGTTTTCACTAAACCAGCCCCATCACCCGCCGATAAAACGTCCACTCCTGCTCCAATGCGTGCGCCTGATTGACGGCGCGGCGAAAGCCGTGGCGCTCTTCGGGGTAGTAATGCGCTTCCACCGCAATGCCGTTGTGCTCCAGCGCAGCGACCATATCGCGGGTCTGTTGCGGTACGACCACCGCGTCCAGTTCTCCCTGAAAGAAAATCACCGGCACGCGGATGTTGTCTGCATGCAGTAGTGGCGTGCGGGCGGCGTAGCGCTCGGCATCGCGTTCGGGATCGCCGATCAGCCAGTCCAGATAGTCGCCTTCGAACTTGTGTGTTGCTCGGGCCAAAGCGACCGGATCGCTGACGCCATAGAGGCTGGCGCCTGCGCGGAAGACCTGTCTGAACGCCAGTGCGCACAGTGTCGTGTACCCGCCCGCACTGCCGCCGCGAATGAACGCGCGGTCGCCATCGATCAAGCCCTGTCCGGCAAGGTAATCGACCACCGCGCAGGCGTCCTCGACATCCACCTCGCCCCAGCGCAGATGCAGTGCTTGCCGATACTCGCGACCATAGCCGCTGCTGCCGCGATAGTTGAGGTCGGCGACCGCGAAACCACGCTGCGTCCAATACTGGATGCGCGGGTCGAGCATCGGATAGCACGCCGACGTCGGGCCGCCGTGGATAAACACCACCAGCGGCGGTTTCGCTTCACCGCTCATGGCCGGGTAGAAGAAACCGTGCGCCTCACCCGAGCCGCTGGGATAACGCAAGGTCTGCGGACGGCTGATGCGTTCGGCGGGCAACGGGGCCACGCCGCCGGCCAATACCTTTACTGCATGAGAGACGCGATCAATGGCGATCACTGCCGACGGGCTGACCGGTGATGCGGCGGTGCAATAGACGAACTGTTGATCCATCGCCAAATGGCGGAAGCGGCTGTAGCCGGCGCTGAAATCTTCATTGCCAAGGGCCAGGCGACCGAAACCATCCACGCTCCAAGTGGCCAGAAATTGATCACCGACGGGCAGCCAGGTGCAGCCGCCAAGCTGCCAAGGCGCGGGCGCGTGATCGGCCGCGGAGCTGGCCAGCGCCTGCAAGCCATCAGACGTTTCGATCCACGGCTGCCAGTAGCCGCTACGATCCGTCAGGCAACAGAGCCGCCCACCGGCGTCGAAGCGCGGCTGCTGGATCGACTCCTCCATCTGCTCACCGGCAACACAGCGAGGCGCAGAAAAATCGCCTTCAGCAACCATCAAACGGGTCGAAGTCCATGGTTGATGCGGTCGGCTCCACTCGATCCACGCCAGTCGCTGACCATCCGCGCTCAACGTTGGCGCCGCGTAGAAATCCGCTCCCTCCGCCAGCACTTGTCGCATTCCGGTCGCCAGCTCAATCGCCACCAGCCGATGCCGATCCTGCTGCTCTTCAACAGCCAACACCCGGCCACCGGCAAATTGCAGATCACCGTAGCGGCAGTCAGTGGACGTCAGCGCGACCGGCTGGCCACCCAGTGCCTGTCGGTACAACTGCTGATCCGCTTCATTGACGAAAACCACGCCGTCAGGCGTCAGACAAAACGCGCCACCGCCATATTCGTACACGCGGCTGCGCACGCTGAAGCCATCCGGCGTCAGACATTTCGCCAAGCCATCGCGCCAATGCCAGATTCGGCATGCGGCATCCTCTGGGCGATATTCATTCCAGAACAGGCCGTGGACGCCGAGCTGCAGCTCCGCGAAGTCGGTTCCGGCGGCAACAGCTTGGGCGGCGCTGAAAGGCTCAGCCCTTGGCGATGAGGCGTGAGTTTCGTTCATTGCGAAAGGCCAATTGTTCGATGGTTTGAGTGGCGGTCTCGGCTTCTTCGCGGGCCTTGAGAATCACGCCGTGATGTTCGGACTTGCTGCACACCGGGTCGGCATTGCTGGCATCGCCGGTAAGCATGAACGCCTGGCAGCGGCAGCCGCCGAAGTCTTTTTCTTTCTCGTCGCAAGAGCGGCAGGGCTCGGGCATCCAGTCGTAACCGCGAAAGCGGTTGAAGCCGAACGAGTCATACCAGATGTGCTGCATGCTGTGATCGCGCACGTTGGGAAACTGCACAGGCATCTGGCGGGCGCCATGGCAGGGCAGGGCCGTGCCGTCTGGAGTGACGGTCAGAAAGATGCTGCCCCAGCCGTTCATGCAGGCTTTCGGGCGTTCTTCGTAGTAGTCGGGAGTCACGAAAATCAGCTTGCACGGATGCCCTTCGGCTTCCAGTTTGGCCCGGTATTCGTTGGTGATGCGCTCGGCGCGCACAAGCTGTTCCTGGGTCGGCAACAGGCCGACGCGGTTGAGCTGCGCCCAGCCGTAGAACTGGCAGGTGGCGAGTTCGACGAAGTCGGCCTCCAGCGCAATGCACAGCTCGATGATGCGGTCGATCTTGTCGATGTTGTGCCGGTGGGTAACGAAGTTCAGCACCATCGGGTAGCCGTGGGCCTTCACCGCACGAGCCATTTCCAGCTTCTGCGCAAAGGCTTTTTTCGAGCCGGCGAGCAGGTTGTTCACTTGCTCGTCACTGGCCTGGAAGCTGATCTGGATGTGATCGAGCCCGGCCTTCTTGAAGTCGCTGATTTTCTGCTCGGTCAGGCCAATGCCGGAGGTGATCAGGTTGGTGTAGAAACCCAACTGCCGGGCTTCACCGATCAGTTCGGCCAAGTCCTGACGCACCAACGGTTCGCCGCCGGAAAAGCCTAACTGCGCCGCGCCCATTTCCCGCGCTTCGCGGAACACCTTGATCCACTGTTCGGTGGTCAGCTCTTTGCCCTGCTCGGCGAAATCCAGTGGGTTGGAGCAGTACGGGCATTGCAGCGGGCAGCGGTAGGTCAGCTCGGCGAGCAACCACAGCGGCAGGCCGATTTCAGGTTTTGCCGGCAGATCAGTCAAGGGTGAGCCAGTGTTGCTCACGGGCAACCTCCATGAATTGTTCGACGTCGTCACCGAGTTCGGGGACGCCGGGGAACTGCTCGTCGAGTCTGGCAATGATCGCCGCGACATCGCGTTCGCCATCAATCAAGCCGCCGATCAGCGCGGCCGTCTCGTTGAGCTTGATCATGCCTTCCGGGTACAGCAACACATGGCCTTTTTGCGCCGGCTCGTACTGAAAGCGATAGCCTGGGCGCCAGTTCGGCACTTTGCTGCGATCGAAACTCATAAGGTGATTCCTTTATGCCAGACCCGTTGCTCGGTCACGCTGTGATAGGGCGGACGGTTCAATTCGTAGGCCATGCTCATGGCATCGAGCATGCTCCAAAGAATGTCCAGTTTGAACTGGAGAATTTCCAGCATGCGCTCCTGGCCTTCGCGCGTCTTGTAGTGCTCAAGGGTGATCGCCAGACCGTGCTCGACATCGCGCCGCGCCTGACCGAGGCGGGTGCGGAAATATTCATAACCGGCCGGGTCGATCCACGGGTAATGCTGCGGCCAGCTGTCGAGGCGTGACTGGTGGATCTGTGGCGCGAACAGTTCGGTAAGCGAGCTGCTGGCGGCCTCCTGCCAACTGGCGCGACGGGCGAAGTTGACGTAGGCATCGACGGCGAAACGCACACCGGGCAGCACCAGTTCCTGGGAGCGCAATTGATCCGGGTCGAGGCCGACAGCCTGGCCGAGGCGCAGCCAGGCTTCGATGCCGCCGTCTTCGCCGGGCGCGCCGTCGTGGTCGAGCAGGCGCTGAATCCACTCGCGACGAATCTCGCGGTCCGGGCAGTTGGCGAGGATCGCCGCGTCTTTCAGGGGAATGTTCACCTGATAGTAGAAGCGGTTGGCGACCCAGCCCTGAATCTGCTCGCGGGTGGCGCGGCCTTCGTACATCGCCACGTGGTACGGGTGGTAAATGTGGTAGTAGGCGCCTTTGGCGCGCAGGGCCGCTTCGAATTCGGCGGGGGACAGCGGGGTGTCGGTCATGTCTGTTCTCCGGGAACAACCCTGGAAATCTCTGGAGTCTGTGCTGGCCTTTTCGCGAGCAGGCTCGCTCCCACAGGTTGATCGCATTCCAAATGTGGGAGCGAGCCTGCTCGCGAAGGGCCGCGCATCGGTATCTACGGCTTACAACACAATACTCATGCCATCAAACGCCACTTCAACATTACGCCGCGCCAGTTCCGCGCGTTCCGGCGAATCTTCGTCAAGAATCGGGTTGGTATTGTTGATGTGGATAAGCACCTTGCGCTGCTCGGGCAACTGCTCCAGCACTTCGAGCATGCCGCCGGGGCCATTCTGCGCCAGGTGGCCCATCTCGCGACCGGTGCGGGTGCCAACGCCACGACGCTGCATTTCATCGTCGTCCCACAGCGTGCCGTCGACCAGCAGGCAATCACTGCCCGCCATGATTTCCAGCAACGGCGCATCGACCTTGCCCAGCCCTGGCGCGTAGAACAGCTTGCCGCCGGTGTTGAGGTCTTCAACGATCAACCCGATGTTGTCGCCCGGATGCGGGTCGAAACGGTGCGGCGAATACGGCGGTGCGGCGCTGCGCAACGGCAACGGCGTGAAACGCAGGTTCGGGCACGCCGCCACAGTGAAACTCTGGTCGAGTTCGATGCGGTTCCAGTCCAGCCCGCCGTTCCAATGGGTGAGCATCTTGAACAGGGGGAAACCGGTGCTGAGATCTTCGTGAACCATGTCCGTGCACCAGACCTGATGCGGGCAGCCTTCGCGCAGGCTGAGCAGGCCGGTGGTGTGGTCGATCTGACTGTCCATCAGGATGATCGCGCTGATGCCGGTGTCGCGTAGGGCCCGACCTGGCTGCATCGGGGCGAAGCTTTGCAGTTGCGCGCGGATGTCCGGCGAGGCATTGCACAGCACCCAGTTCACGCCGTCATCGGAAATGGCGATGGACGATTGGGTACGCGCCTTGGCATTCAGGCTGCCGTCGCGAAAGCCTGCGCAGTTGACGCAGTTACAGTTCCACTGCGGAAAACCGCCACCGGCGGCCGAACCCAGAATCTGGACGAACATGAACGCTCCATCATTTCAACGCGGAAAATAAAACGCCCCGGCGAGCCGAGGCGTTGCACTGCAATCCTGCGTAGGCAGAACTCAGCGGCTGGCGAAGTACATGGTGACTTCGAAGCCGATACGCAGGTCGGTGTAAGCAGGTTTGGTCCAGGCCATGAGGTGTCTCCTTCTGTGGGTTGGGATAGCGCTATCCATAGGTATAGTCCACGGCAGCGCGATGATGTTCCAATTAGTTAGGCGGCTATGTTACTCAAAATTTCAGCGTAATGACCCGTGAATCTTTGAGAAAGCTCCTTGCAGCCTCGGTAATGATCAGTTTGCCGCCTGCCACGGCGCGCCGGGCATTGGTTCATTGGCCAGGCAATGGTAGCCGCCGTCGACATTGATCAGGCGTTGCGCAGCGGTCAGCAGGTCTCGCGTATCCAGTTGATTGATCGCCGCGACCAGTTGCTCACGGTAATCCGACGAATGGCCGGCGAGTTTGCCCTGCCACAGGAGTTCGGCAGCGTCTCTGGTGGCTAATGTGGCATCACTGAATTGCTCGGCGAGGCTTTCGCGCTGCTGCTTGATACTGGCGTCACCGAGCGTTCCGATCAGGGCTGGAACGCCGTTGAGGAAATCCTGGATGTGTTCAAGCAAGGTGACCACGGGGGTTGCAGGCGACTGCACGGCGAAGACGATCGCAGTCGTCCCGTGCAACTGTCGCAACGCACTGAACACGGCGTAACCCAATTGCAGTTCGACGCGCAGGCGCTGGTAGAACGCCGTCTGGCACAGCTGTGCGAGCAGGCGCCAAGCGGCTTCATCAGCGATGTCATGGCTGGCGGTCGGGCAGATGAGCAGCAAGGCATGTTCGGTGGAGGCCGTGTCGATTCGGCTCCAGCGGTACTCGGCATTGTTGTGCAGAGTAATCGGCAGCTGATTGTCGGGCGTGCCGGGAATGCGGCTGAGCGCCAGGCCCATGGCTGATTGGGTTGGTTGGTCGAGCCCAAGCGCGAGGCCGTCCCAGCGCGAAGTTGTCCACAGGCGTTTGGCGTCATCGCTGGCTTCAATCGTGGGCAGGGACGTTTGCGGTAACGCTTCAAGCAATTGGCGCAGCGGCATCGAGGGTATCTGTGTCTCGTCGCGCGGCGAGTCGGCGTCAATCGTCGTCAGACATTTCAGCGCATGCTCCAGGACGCTGGGCATGGAATCTTGCAGCCCCGTCATTTTCAGCAGCCATTGGTTGCCTACAGCACTGAAAGACAGATCCACTCCGGCCTCTGACGCATCCTGTCGTGTCTGGCGCAGACTGCGCTGCAATCGTGAACGCAGATCAGCGCTGGCCGCCGCCTCGACCTGCCAACGCAGATAAATTGCGCCTTCATCGCTGTTGTCCGGCAACGCCTGACTGAAATGCATCGGCGAGCGTTCCCGGCGGCTGCGCGAGCGATCCTGGGCGAACGTGCGCAGGCCACGGTGGGCGCTGGTCTGGCCGCGAATCAGACCAGCGTTGGCCAGCGGTTGACTGGCCCGTAAGAAAGGATTGGCGGCGGGCAGATGCCAATGGTCGCTGAAGTTATCCACAACACCGATTTCGTGAAGGATGTGCTCAAGTGCGGCGGCACCCGATTCGGACAGGCCGAATGCTTGCTGCTCAACGTCGAGCCGCGCCAGTTGCAAAGCTCCGCTGACGTGTTGTTGGCGCTGAAGCAGGGCGGCGTATTCCTCGCGCAATGGCGTCCAGTCCTGCTGGGCGAAGAAGCTCAGCCAGTCCAGCAGCTGTTCGTTGATGGCATGCAAGCGCTCGCCACCGGCATTGAGTTGCAGATGCAGCAACGCCTGCCCGGCAAATTGATAGACCGGCACGGCTTTCAGGCTGTCAGCCAGATTCTGTTGATGCAGGTACGCGAGCAACCCACCAGGTTTTGCGCTGTTCAACCAATGACAGAGAAAGGCCATCGCCTCCGCGGATGACTCGGGTAAGTCGTCGAAGGCCCATAACAGGTTCGCGTGAGCGCCGACCTGTTGATAACTTTTCACTGTCAGCGGTAGCGGTGTGGCTTGGGCGACTTTATCCCCAACCGGCAAGACAACTGCGAATTGCTGCGCCAGCTCTCGGAGCGCATCGACGCTCTGCGGCCCAACCAGACTCAGGTGCATTTGCCCGGTTCGATAAAACCTTTGATGGAAACCTTTCAGTGCCGTTTGAAACGCCGGCGAATCCACCTGCAGGCTGTGCCGATTGCCCGCATGAAACCCGCGCAACGGGTGCTGCTCTGGTAAACCGCGGTACAAGGCAAATTGCTGCTGTGCGGTCGGATCTTGCGACCAGGCGACGAATTCTGCCTGTAGCACCTCCCGTTCACGCCGTTGATCGTCCAGATTCATACGTGGCCGGGCGAGCATGTCTGACAGACGCTCGAGCCCTGCGCCGAACAACGGCACGGGCAGTTCGAAGAAAAAGTCCGTGGTGCGTTCGCGGGTGCTGGCATTCACCTGCCCGCCGTGACGTTGCACGTAGGCCATCAGCCCTTCGTTTGTCGGAAAACGCTCGGTGCCGAGAAACAGCAGGTGTTCAAGAAAATGCGCCAGCCCCGGCCATGCCAACGGCACGTCATGGCTGCCGGCCGCTACGCGCAATACGGCAGCGCTGCGCTTGAGGCCGGGCACGTGGCGCAGGGTCACGCGCAAGCCATTAGCCAGAATTTCAGTGTGGGGGAGGGGACGAGTCGGTGCAGGCATGGGCACTTCCAGAACAGTGAAGTGCCCATGCTAGCGGATTAGCGACGGTTCAGCGCGCCGTAAAGCTCGGGACGGCGATCGCTGAGATAGCGGTTGGCCTGGCGTGAATCATTCATCAGTTGTCGGTCCAGTTCACCGACGATCAGCGCCTCGTCCAGACCTGCCAGGGCGATGCGGCTGCCGTCCGGTGCGGCCACGCTGCTTTGCCCGCAGTACTGAATATCGCCTTCATGCCCACAGTAATTGGCATAAGCCACGTAGCACTGGTTTTCGAAGGCGCGGGCGCGCACGGTGACGTCGGCGACGAAGTCGAACGGAATCATGTTCGCCGTCGGCACCACAATCAGCTCGGCGCCGGCCAAGGCCAGACGACGAGCGTTTTCCGGGAACTCCAGGTCATAGCAGATCAGGAAACCGAGCTTCCAGCCGTTCAGCTCAACCACCGGCAACTCTGCTTCGCCGGGGCTGAACATCGACCGGTCAAGGTCGCCGAACAGATGCGACTTGCGGTAATTGCACAGGCGCTCGCCGTGGGCGTCGATCAGTTGCACGGCGTTGTAGATGTGCCCGTCGGCGGTGCGCTCCGGGTAACCGTAAACGATTGCCAGACCCGCAGCCTTGGCGATGCGCCCGATCTGCTGCGCCCATTCACCGTTATAAACCTCGGCCAGCGTGCTGACCGCTTCGGCGCCGATGTTGTAGCCGGTGATGAACATCTCCGGCAGCACCAGCAGGTCGGCGCCTTTGGCCTCCATCGCCACCTGGTGCAGGCGATGCAGGTTGGCGACGGGGTCCAGTGGCAGCGGTGGACATTGGTAAACGGCTACGCGCATCGGGGAATCCTCTTACTCAGGCAGGGCGATAGGGCCGATGTCTTTGAACACATCACCCGGGCCCGGGTTCTCTTTATGTGTCGAGCCGCCAAAATGTTTCATGATGCCCCACACCGCGTTGAGTGATGTCTGCACGGCGCCTTCGACCCATGCCGGTGTCCACGAAACATCGTCGCCGGCGATGAAGATTCCGCGCTGCTCGGACGGCATTTCGTCCTGCATGAAGTGCGCGTACATGCGCTGGTTGTAGCGGTAATGGCCGGGCAGGGCGCCTTTGAAGGCTCCGAGGAAATACGGATCGGCTTCCCACGACACAGTGATCGGATCACCGATGATGCGTGCGGCGATGTCGACTTTCGGGTAGATCTTTTTCAACGCGTTCAAGGCCAGTTCGACGCGTTTTTCCACCGGATGCGGGAGCATTTTCAACGCGTCGCTCATCCACGAGTACGACAGGCAGATCACCCCCGGCTTGTCGTCACCGTTGTCGAACAGATAGGTGCCACGGGTCAGGCGATCGGTGAGGGTCATGCTCATTACGTCGCGGCCGGTTTCCGGGTCTTTGTCCTTCCAGAATGGCCGGTCGACCATCACGAAGGTTTTTGATGACTGCATATAGCGCGTGCGGTCGAGGGCCATCCACATCTTCTGCGAAAACAGGGTTTCGTCGCATTCGATCTGCGTGGTCAGCAGCCAGCTCTGGCAAGTCGTCAGCACAGCGGCGTATTCACGGGTGTCACCGTTGTTGTCGGTAACGGCGAAACGGCCCTCCGGCGCATGGGCAATTTTCTTCACACCGGATCGCGGCGCGCCACGGTGCAGGGATTTCAGGCTGGTGCCGGCCGGCCAATGTACGCAGCGTTCCGGCACATGACGCCAGATGCCTTGCGGCACCTGCTCGACGCCGCCGACTACCAGGTGCTGGTGATCGTCGCAGTTGGTCATCACGACGCGGAAGATTTCCAGCATCGAATTGGGGAAGTCCGAATCCCAGCCGCCAGTGCCGAAGCCGACCTGGCCGAACACTTCACGGTGTTGGAACGACAGTTTGGCGAAGGCTTTCGAGGTGGCGACGAAGTCATAGAAAGTCCGGTCGTCCCATAGCGGCACCAACTTGTTCCACAGTTCTTTCAACCGCGGCACATCCCGGTCGCGAATGGCCTGCTGGATATCGGAAAACTGCGAACCGGCTTCCAGCGCATCCGCCCAGGCGTCGGCGACTTCCTGGAACAATGCAGGAAGATCCTTCAGGCTTTCGGCGTAATAGGTTTCGCCTTCCAGATCGATCACGGTGCTGCCCGAAGCGCCGGTCAGCGGGTTGGGGAAAGGCTTGGTCTCGAGGCCGAGCTTGTCGACGTAGTGATAAAACGCCGTGGAGGACACCGGAAAGCGCATACCGCCGAGTTCGGCGACGATGGCATCGGTGCCGTTGAAGGCCTGCGAGCGCAGACGACCGCCGAGCTTTGACGCCTCGTACACCACCGGCTTCAAACCGAGTTTCATCAGTTCATATGCAGCCACCAGACCGGCGATGCCCGCGCCGACAATCGCCACTTCAGCGCCATGGTGCTCTTCAGGAATGCTGCCCAGACCCGCCGGATGCTCGATCCAGTCGTCAAACGCGAACGGAAAGTCCGGACCGAAAATGGTGACTGGTTTTTTCCCGTCTGCAGGATGACGATTGTTCGTGTTCATGGCTGACCTTGTTGGCGACCCGACGCAGGATTCGCGTCTGAGTATAGGAAAAGATGCCAGCCATTCTAGGGAGCGTGGAGCGCGTTAATAAGACGCAATGTGTCGTCGTTTTGCCAGAGTAGCGATCAATATGACGAGCGGCGACTACACACCGACCAAAATGTGGGAGCGAGACTGCTCGCGGAGAGGCTCTGAAATTCACCCGAGAACCTCGATCAAAACCTTAAACCGGCTGCCCACGATCAATCTTGCTGCTCAAAATGATCGACGTCGTGGTCTTCTCCACCCCATCAACGCTGCCAATCTGATCCAGCAATTGGTCCAGCTGCTCCGGCGAATCAGTGCGCAACCACGCCACATAATCAAACTCGCCACTCACCGCACACAACTGCTGCACCTGCGCCATCGCACTCAAGCGCCGCAGCACATCCTTGCCGGAGCGTGGCTGCACCTTGATCCCGACGTAGGCCTGCAAGCCACCATCGACCACGCGCTGACCGAGGCGCACACCATAGCCGGTGATCACTTTGGCTTTTTCCAGCCGGGCCAGGCGCGACGTCACCGTAGTGCGAGCAATGCCTAGCTGACGGGCGAGCATGGCCACGCTTTCGCGAGCGTTGATTTGCAGCGCGGCGATCAGCTGGCGATCGATTGCGTCGAGGGTGGGGGGGC